>CANGEG010000020.1 GCA_947452725.1 Comamonadaceae bacterium
CAAGTTTTGGAAGGTGCGGGCAATGCCCATCTCTGCCACTTGGCGGCTGTTCATGTGGTCAAAGGTTTGCCCGCGAAAGGTGATGGAGCCTTCTTGCGGCGTGTACACGCCGTTGATGCAATTGAGCATCGAGCTCTTGCCCGCGCCGTTAGGGCCAATGATGGCGCGCACCTCGTGCTCGCGCACATTGAAAGAAATGTCGGTCAAGGCCTTCACACCACCAAACCGCAAACTGATGTTTTTAACGTCCAAGATGACGTCGCCAATTTTCTTGCTCATGCTGCTTTCCCCACAGGGGTGAATGTCTTGGCGTCCGACATCTTGAGCGTTGCGCTCACGCTGCCTGAGCGGCCGTCTTCGAATTTGACGACAGTTTCAATAAATTGCTCAGCCTTGCCTTCGTACAAACCATCCACCAGCGGCTTGTATTTCTCGGCAATGAAGCCGCGGCGCACCTTGTTGGTCCGGGTCAACTCACCGTCGTCGGCGTCGAGCTCTTTATGCAAAATCAAAAAGCGCGACACTTGACTGCCCGCCAGCAACGTGTCTTCGGCCAAGTCGGCATTGACTTTTTCCACGCATTCTTTAATGAGTAGGTACACCTCGGGCTTTTGCGCCAAGTCGGTGTAGCCGGCGTAAGGCAGATTGCGCCGCTCGGCCCAGTTGCCTACAGCGTCAAAGTCGATGTTGATCATCACGCAGACTTTTTCGCGCTGATCACCATAGGCCACTACTTCTTTAATGTGCTGGAAAAACTTGAGCTTGTTTTCCACATATTTGGGCGCAAACATGGCGCCATCGTTGGCGCCGCCTTGGATGCGGCCCACGTCTTTTACGCGGTCGATGATCTTCAGGTGGCCATGCGCGTCAATGAAGCCGGCATCGCTGGTGTGGTACCAGCCGTCATCAGTGAGCACCTCGGCCGTTGCGGCCGGGTTCTTGTAATACTCTTTCAGCAGACCGGGCGACTTGACCAAAATTTCCCCATTCTCGGCCACCTTGATTTGCACACCCTTGCAAGGCACACCCACGGTGTCGGCGCGCGCTTCGTGATCTGGCTGCAAGCAAACGAACACCGCCGTCTCCGTCGAGCCATACAACTGCTTGATATTTACGCCAATAGAGCGAAAGAAGGTGAACAGGTCTGGGCCAATCGCCTCACCGGCGGTGTAGGCCACTCGCACGCGGCTAAAACCCATGTTGTTGCGCAGCGGCCCGTAGACCAGAAAATTGCCCACGGCATATTTCAAACGGTCCAACATGCCGACCGATTTGCCATCCATCAAAGCCGGGCCGACTTTTTGCGCCACGCGCATAAAGGTGTGGAACATGCTGCGCTTGAACGCGCCGGCGTCTTCCATGCGGATCATGACGCTCGTCAGCATGCCTTCAAATACACGCGGCGGCGCAAAGTAATAGGTTGGGCCAATTTCTTTTAAGTCGATGGTGACGGTGGCGGCCGACTCGGGGCAATTGACCACATAACCGCAAACTAACCACTGTGCGTAGCTAAAAATATTTTGTCCCACCCAGGCCGGCGGCATGTAGGCAAGCACATCTTCGGCGCTGGTCAAATGATCAAACTCAGCGCCGGCTTGGGCGCGGTCAATCAACGAGCCATGGGTGTGCACCACCCCCTTAGGGTTGCCCGTAGTGCCCGAGGTGAAGAACATCGCGGCCACATCGGTGGCCTGCGCTTGATCCACTTCGTCGGCATAAAACTGCGGGTGTTGTTCGGCAAACACAGCCCCCGAAGCAATCAGCTCTTGCAACGAGCCCAAACCGTCTTCGGTGTATTTACGCAGACCGCGTGGATCGTCGTAGTAAATGTGGGTGAGCTGCGGGCACTGCTCGCGCACTTCCAGCATTTTGTCGACCTGCTCTTGGTCTTCAACCACGCAAAATCGCACTTCCGCGTTGGTGATGGGAAACACGCACTCAGCCACGGCCGCATCTTGGTACAAGGGCACGGGGATCGCACCCAAAGACTGCGCCGCCAGCATGGTGGCGTACAAGCGCGGGCGGTTCGAGCCGACGACGATCAAATGCTCGCCGCGGTGCAACCCCGCCTGGTGCAGGCCGCAGGCCACAGACTCGACGAGCTGCGCCAAAGCGGCCCAGTCCATGGTCTGCCAAATGCCATATTCTTTCTCACGCATGGCGGGCGCAGTGGGGCGCTCGGCAGCATGCTTGAGCATCCATCGGGGAAACGTTGTTTGCATAACCGGACCTGTCTCCAAAAACATCGCGCGCACACAGGTGCGCATTCAATTAAGTAGGGATGCTAGGGATTAGTTTGACGTCAAGTTGTCGTTTCAACGACAATTAAGGGAAGACCCCGAGAACAACTGACAGGGGTCTGACAAAGGCCAACCCCTATGAGCAACACACCGACAGTTCACCAGCGACGCCGCGCGCCCAGCCGTGGGGAGTTACAAGAGATTCCATGGATTGGCTTGCTGAGCGCGGCGGAGCGCGAACGCATAGAGCCGCAATTGGTGGTGAGCGACCCGCAGCCGGGCGACTATGTGTGCCGCGTGGGGCGCCCCGCCACTTACTGGTTTGGCGTGGTCTCGGGCTTGCTCAAAATGAGCAGCGACAACGAAAGCGGCCAGACGATGACGTTCACCGGGGTGCCGCCTGGCGGCTGGTTTGGTGAGGGCACGGCCCTGAAACGTGAGAGCTATCGCTACAACATCCAGCCCCTGCGCCCCAGTTTAGTGGCTGGACTGCCGGTGGACGCCTTTCATTGGTTGATCGATAACTCCTTGGGCTTCAACCGCTTCATCATGAACCAGCTTAACGAGCGGCTCGGCCAGTTCATTGCCGCGCGCGAGATGGACCGCATGAACAACCCCGAGCTGCGTTTGGCGCGGCACCTGGCCTCGCTGTTCAACCCGGTGCTGTTCTCGGGCGTGGGCGAGGTGCTGCGCATCACTCAACAAGAACTGGCTTATTTGGTCGGCCTGTCGCGCCAGCGGGTGAACGAAGCTTTAAAGGTGCTGGAAGCCCACCGGCTGATCCGGGTCGAATACGGCGGCCTGCGCATTTTGGACTTGGCGGGGCTGCGCAGCACGCGCTTTGACTCGCCTCTTTGACTTCGTTCAAGCCTTGCGCTGGTCGACGCAACCGGCCGGCTAAAAAGGCGACAATCGATCACTTCCATTGATCCACGCCCCTGCCCCATGACTCAGCCTCCGGTTTTCAAACGCGCACCCCGTCCCGAAGGGGCTGCTGCCACGGCCTCGCCCACTGGCACCTCTCGCCTGAACAAACGCATGGCTGAGCTGCGCATGTGCTCGCGCCGTGAGGCCGACGCCTGGATCGAGCAAGGCTGGGTCAAGGTCAACGGCGAGATCGCCAGCATGGGCCAACAAGTCACACTGTCGGACCGCATCACTGTGGACAAAATTGCCGAAGACAAACAGCTGCAACAAGTCACCGTGCTGATGCACAAGCCCATGGGCTATGTGAGTGGACAAGCGGAGGACGGGCATGAGCCCGCAGTGACCCTGTTCAACCCGCGCAACCACTGGCAAGGCGACACCTCGCGCCACCGCTTTAGCCCCCCTCAGCTGCGCGGTCTGGCCCCTGCCGGGCGGCTGGACATCGACTCCACCGGCCTTTTGGTGCTAACGCAGGATGGCCGCGTGGCGCGCGACCTGATTGGCGAAGACAGCGGCATGGAGAAAGAATATTTGGTGCGCGTGGTCTACACCGGCCATGAAAACAGCGCTGCGGCCGCCTCAGCCTCGGCCACCTACGGCGGAAATCAAGTCAATCAGAACTCGCAGCTGAGCAGCATAGACGACCACGACCGGGTCAGCACCAATGTGCAAGCCGTGTTCCCGCCAGCCCAACTGGCGCGCCTGCGTCACGGCCTGAGCCTGGACGGCAAGCCACTTAAGCCGGCACAAGTGGAATGGCAAAACCCTGAACAACTCCGCTTTGTACTGACCGAAGGCAAGAAGCGCCAAATTCGCCGAATGTGTGAGCAAGTCGGCCTCAAGGTGGTCGGGCTTAAGCGCATCCGCATGGGGCGCGTCACCCTGGGTGCGTTGCCTGTTGGACAGTGGCGCTATTTGGGCGCAAACGAGCGTTTTTGATTTTGGGCTCGGCGGTGAAGACGGCTTTGCACGCTTGGGCCACGCCTCACCTGTGACGCTTCACCTTCGCGCAAGCCATCGCCTTGAACCAGGGCGCGCAATAACTCCGCTGTGACGTGCACTTTGAACATCTGCCCAACATGCTGTTTTGGTCTAAAAAACAGTCCATTGAACATCATTGATGTTCACCGGCTCTTGAAACCGCACCAGACGCCCTTAACTAAATGCATCAATTTTTTTGATCTTTTGACTTTGACCCTTTCATTACATACTTGACTTGATATGAGCAAACAAACCCATTCCTTCCAAGCCGAAGTGTCGCAACTGCTGCACCTGGTCACGCACTCGCTGTATTCCAACTCCGAAATTTTCCTGCGCGAGCTGATCTCTAACGCCTCGGATGCCTGCGACAAGCTGCGCTTTGAAGCGCTGAACAACACCGCGCTGTACGAAGACGCGCCTGAGCTGCAAGTTCGCCTGTCGTTTGACGAGGTCGCCAAAACGCTGACCATCACCGACAACGGCATTGGCATGACGGCGCAAGAAGCGATTGATCATTTGGGCACGATCGCCAAGAGCGGCACCAAAGACTTCATGAGCAAGCTAAGCGGTGACCAAAAATCAGACGCCCAACTCATCGGTCAATTTGGCGTGGGCTTTTATTCGGGCTTCATCGTGGCGGACAAAATTACCGTCGAGACGCGCCGTGCAGGCGCTGCGGCAACGGAAGGTGTGCGCTGGATCAGCGGCGGCACGGGCGACTTTGAGGTCGAAACCATCACTCGAGCCGAGCGCGGCACCAGCGTCATCTTGCACCTGCGCGATGATGCTTTGGACTACGCCAACAGCTGGAAGCTCAAAGAGATCGTTGGCAAATACTCTGACCACATCAGTTTGCCCATTTTGATGGAAAAGCAAGAGTGGAAAGACGGCGAGCTGATCGACCCCAAGGACGAGAACGGCGGCCGTCAGCCCGGCGCCATGGTCAAGACCGGGGAGTGGGAAACCATCAACAAGGCTAGCGCCTTGTGGACGCGCCCAAAGAAAGACATCAGCGACGAGCAGTACGCCGACTTTTACAAACAAATTAGCCGTGACTTTGAAGCGCCACTGACCTGGACGCACAACCGCGTGGAAGGCAGTACCGAATACACGCAACTGCTCTACATTCCTGGCAAGGCGCCGCAAGACCTGTGGAACCGCGACAAGAAAGCTGGCATCAAACTGTACGTCAAACGCGTCTTCATCATGGACGAAGCTGAAGCACTGATGCCCAGCTACCTGCGCTTTGTCAAAGGCGTGGTCGACTCTGCCGACTTGCCGCTGAACGTGAGCCGTGAGTTGTTACAAGAAAGCCGCGACGTCAAAGCCATTCGCGAAGGTTGCACCAAGCGCGTGTTATCGATGTTGGAAGACTTGGCCAAACACGACAAGGCACCCGAGGCCACTGAAGGGGTCACCGACGTCCTGAGTGAAGAAGACCAAGCTAAACTGGGTCAGTACGCCAAGTTCTACGCCGAGTTCGGCGCGGTGCTGAAAGAAGGCCTTGGCGAAGACATGAGCAACCGCGAGCGCTTGCTCAAGCTGTTGCGCTTTGCCTCGTCCAGCAGCGACACCGTCAGTGTCAGCTTTGCCGACTACAAAGCGCGCATGAAAGAAGGCCAGGACGCGATTTACTACATCACCGCTGACACCTTAGCGGGCGCCAAGAACAGCCCGCAGTTGGAAGTGTTCAAGAAAAAAGGCATCGAAGTCTTGTTGATGACCGACCGCGTGGACGAGTGGGCGCTGAACTTTGTGCAAGAGTTTGACGGCACGCCGCTGCAAAGCGTGGCCAAAGGGGCATTTGATCTTGGCAAGCTGCAAGACGAGGGTGAGAAGAAAGCCGCCGAAGACGCCGCCGAAACCTTCAAACCCGTGCTGGCCAAGCTGAAAGAAGCTTTGAAGGACAAAGCCGAAGACGTGCGCGTGACCAGCCGCCTGGTGGACAGCCCGGCCTGCTTGGTGGTGACCGACGACGGCATGAGCATGCAACTGGCTCGCATGCTCAAACAAGCCGGCCAGCAAGCGCCTGAAGTCAAGCCCGTACTTGAAGTCAATCCCGAACACCCGTTGGTCAAAAAGCTCGACGGCTCGGTGCATTTCCACGACCTGGCCCACATCCTGTTTGACCAAGCCCTGCTGGCCGAAGGCGGTCTGCCTTCAGACCCTGCGGCCTACGTGAAACGGGTGAATGCGTTGCTGGCCTGATCCACAGCCAAGTTAGACAGCCAACGCAAAAGGGCCCGTACAGTTCACACTGCACGGGCCCTTTTGGGGTTCAACCCGTTGGCTCGGGCGTAATCGAATCGCTTGGCGTCAAGCGGGCTGAAGCACCCCGCCCACCTGCAACGCAGGATTTGCGGCTTGCACCACATTGGCCACCATGTCGGCGGTGATGGCCGACAGTGTCCAGCCCAAATGGCCATGACCCGTGTTGTAGAACACGTTGGCGGCTTTGCCTGGGCCGACGCGCGGCATCATGTTGGGCAGCATGGGCCGCAAGCCCGCCCATGGCACCACAGAGCGCGTGTTGATCTGTGGGAAGCACTGCTCCACCCAGGCAATCAAAGGGCGGATGCGGTCAGCGCGAATATCGCGGTCAACGCCATTGAACTCGGCCGTACCGGCGACGCGGAAACGATCAACGCCCAGGCGGCTAGTGACCAGCTTGGTTTCGTCGTCAAGTAAGCTCACATTGGGTGCCCCCGCCTGGCTTTGCGCGTCGCCCAGGTTCACGGTGATGGAGTAGCCCTTGACCGGGTAGATGTTGACGCGGTCACCCAGTTGAGCCGCCAAATCACGGCTAGCCACACCGGCGCACACAACCATGCTGTCAAACGTGTGCAGCACGCTTTCGCCCTCCTCATGAGCAGCTGTGATCCAGGCTTGCTGGCCATCGCTGCGCACCGTCTTCACGTCTTGACCGTACAAAATTTTCACGCCCAGGCGCTGCGCCGCTGCCGCCAAGCCGGTGGTGAAGCTGTGGATGTCACCGGTCGAATCGCTCTCGGTGAAATAGCCGCCGTAGTAAGTGCCGGCCAAGGTGGGCTCAATGGTCTTCATTTCCTCAGGTGTGACGGCGCGCCTTGGCAGGCCGCCTTGGGCCAACAACTTAGACACCCGTCCAGCATGATCAAAACCGCTCTTGTCGCGGTAGATGTGCAAGATGCCTTCTTTTTTGAGATCGAAGTCGATGCCTTCTTCCTGCGCCCAAGCAAACAAATGCTGGCGCGCCGCGACAGCCATGCGCGCAGTCTCGACCGTGTTACGTTCGTAATGGGGCATGGCTGCAATGAACTCGGCAAACCACGACAACTTGTGCCATGTCGGTGCAGGATTGACCAAGAGCGGTGCATCGCTTTTCAGCATCCACTTCAACCCCTTGAGAATCGTAGACCAGTGCGTCCACACCTCAGCGTTGGAGGCTGACAGCTGACCGCCGTTGGCGAAGGAGGTTTCCATCGCCGCATAGCGATGGCGCTCAAACAAGGTGACGGCAAAGCCGCGTTTGGCCAGCGCGTAAGCGGTGGTCACACCGGTGATGCCGCCGCCGATGACTGCAATAGTTTTCATGAAAAAGAGCTTTCAAAAACGTCGTGGTACGGAGCTCTCTACACGCAAGTCGCGTGCCGAAAGCGCCCCCTCTGTTTCAGAACCTGAGAGATTCACGACGCGCAAAGCGCATCGCTTGCTCCTTCGGTGCACTGGCGGACGAAACGCCAGCAGCTCTTCAGAGAATAGGCATGTGACCGGTCCTTTTGCCTGAGAGTTTCCGGGGCGGTTGCTCCTTCGGCGCTGCCCACCCGCGTCATGCGCGGTGGCAGTCTCTCCCGATCACATGTCGACACAAGGTCGATAGGTTTAAATCTTTCTAAGTGGCAAAAAACGCCTGCGCAAGGGCCTCCCAATACGCGGACCCAGTGGCAATGTTGTCATCGTTGAAATCATAACCGGGGTTGTGCACCATGCATGCGCCCGCCGAGTCCCCGTCGCCATTGCCGATCAACAAATAGCTGCCTGGCACTTTCTCCAACATGAAAGCGAAGTCTTCGCTGCCCGTCAAAGCTGGGCCGTTCAAGGTTACCCGTTCAGGCCCAACCAGTTTGAGCGCCACTTGACGCGCAAAGTCAGTCTCCGCTGCAGTGTTCACCAGCACGCTGTAGCCGGGCTTCCAGATGATTTCGGCTTTCACACCGAAGCTGTCGGCCTGCGCCGCCACCAAGGCTTTGATGCGCTGCTCCAGCAATCGACGCACCTGAGGATCAAGTGAGCGCACGCTCAATTCCATGGTCGCCAGCGCCGGAATCACATTATTGGCTTGACCTGCATGCAAAGCGCCCACCGTCACGACGGCCGTATGCAAGGGGTCCACATTGCGCGAGACGATGGTCTGCAAGGCCATGACGATGGCGGCGGCCGCCACCAGAGGATCTGACGCGCGGTGCGGCATGGCGCCGTGTCCGCCAGTGCCATGAATGTGAATGGTGACGTAGTCGCTCGACGCCATGGCCGCGCCCTCGCGAAAGACAAAGTGTCCAACGGGCACGCCGGGCATGTTGTGCATGGCGAACACCGCATCGCAAGGATGCTTCGTAAACAAGCCGTCTGCCATCATTCGAACGGCGCCACCACCGCCTTCTTCGGCCGGCTGAAAAATCAGGTTCAGCGTGCCATCCCAATCCGCCTTGTGCGCCAAGGCTTTGGCTGCCGCCAGCAGCATGGCCGTGTGACCATCGTGACCACACGCATGCATCAGCCCTTTGTGGCTGCTGGTCCATTCGGCCCCAGTGGCTTCTTGGATGGGCAGGGCATCCATGTCGGCGCGCAAGCCCAGTTTGCGTTCGCTGTGACCTCGCTTTAAGATGCCGACCACGCCAGTGCCGCCAAGGCCGCGCTGCACTTCGTAGCCCCAACTTTGCAGCTTGGCCGCCACCAACTCCGAGGTGCGGTGCTCTTCAAACGCCAGCTCCGGGTGGCGGTGAATATCGCGTCGCAACTGAATGAACTCGCCCACGCGTTCTGTGAGCGCATCGCGCAAATAGGTCATGTCACTGCGGCTGCAAATTGATCGACTTGGCAATGGCGCGAAACTGGGTCGTGCCATCGGCGTAGGCCTTGCTCACGGCTTGCAACGACAAGGGTTTGGCCACCAGTTGGCTATTGGCTTCCAGGCCTGCGTGCACCATGGGATCGGCCAAAGTGTCTGTGATCGCCTTGTGAATCACCTGCACGATGGGCTCGGGGGTGTCTTTCTTCACAAAGTAACCTGTCCAGATGGTGAAGGTGAAATTCTTCAAGTTCTTGCTCTCGGTGATGGCCGGAAAGGCTTTGACCGACTCCAAGCGTTCGCTATTGAGCATGGCCAGCACTTTGAGCTTGCCTTGCTTTTGCAACTCGTCATAGGCCTTACCAAACGGCGCCAGAAAAATATCCACCTGACCGCCGAGCAAGTCTTGATTGGCGGGAGCTGAGCCTTTGTAAGGCACATGCGTCATGGGAATGTGGCTCAAGGCAGACAAGTGCTCGCCCAAGAGGTGATAGAACGACCCTGGTCCTACGCTGGCGTAGGTGATGGGGCGGCCTTGTGCAGCTTCTTTGCGGGCATAGTCCAAAAATTCGTCAACGGTGTTAACCGGCAAATCCTTGCGCGCCAAAAAAGCAATTTGCGCCGTAGCGATCATTTGCACCAAGCGAAAGTCTTCGCTCTTGAACTTGACCGCTGAGATGGCCAAAGGCGCAAGGATCAATTCGTTGGGGGAGCCCTGGAAAATAATCTGTCCGTCGGCCGGGGCATTCAACAGCTTTTGCGCCGCAATGGCGCCGCTGGCACCACCCAGGTTTTCCACAATCACGGGCTGACCCAAGTTTTTGGCCAAAGAGGTGTTGACCGTGCGCGCAATCACGTCTGACAGTCCCCCGGCGGGGTAAGGCACCAACAAGGTGACAGCCTTGCTGGGATAAGTCTGGGCGAGGGCCGCACCGGCCAAGAGCAGACTGCTCAACAAGGCTGTCCAGCGGAGGAAGGATTTCGACATGGCTCAACTCCAGAAAAGTGGTTGTGAAAAAGTACTCGTGTACGCATCGTAGAAAGCCACTTCTATAATGTCCAATGCATTTTTATCTTCATTAAGATAACTTTTACTCATGGATTGGCGTTGCAATGACCCTGGTTCAACTTAAACATCTGATCGAACTGGCCAATAGCGGCTCCTTCAGCCGCTCTGCGCTTAAGCTGCACCTGACGCAACCGGCCTTGAGCCGCAGCATCAAAACACTGGAAGGTGAATTGGGCCAAGCCTTGTTCGATCGCATCGGTCGCAAAAACGAGTTGACCCCGTTTGGCTTGCACATCGTGCAGCGCGCCCGCGTGTTGGTGGACGAAGCCAACGAATTGCGACAGACCAGCCTGCAACTGCAAAAAGGTGAAATCGGCCAACTGCGCATTGGCATGGGCTCAGGGCCTGGCGCCATGCTGATGACGCCCTTGCTGATGCTGATGGCGCAAGAGCATCCTCAAGCCCACATCGATATTTCGCGGGGCAGCACCACCCTGTTGGTGCAGGCCTTACGCGATCGGTTGCTGGATGCGTTGGTTTTAGACATACGCTCGTTGCAACCTGCCACCGATTTGAAGGTCGAGGCCTTGCAAGAAATGGTTGGCACCTTCATGTGCCGAAAGCAACACCCTTTGGCAAAAAAACGTAGCGTGACTTTTGAAATGCTGCAGGCCTATCCAATAGCGTCTACGCCATTGAGCGACGAAGTGGCGCGCCTGTTGATGGAGCGATTTGGAGCTGGCGCGCACCCCGACGTTCTGGTGAATTTACGATGCGAAGAAATCTCCAGCCTGCTCGAAGTGGCCCGTCATAGCAACACCGTGGTCCTGACCATCCGGGCCGCAGCGCCCGATCTGGTTGAGCTGCCGCTCTCCCCCGCTTTGAACGTCAACGCCCGCTTCGGCCTAGTGACCATTGCCGCCCGAACCGAAGTTTCACTGTTGTCCAAGGTGCGGGCGTTGATGGGGCGCGTGTTGAAAGATACGCAGTGAGCTATTGATTTGAACCAATGCAGGCCCTGACCTGAAGCCGCCCTGGCGCCACTGATGCGGTCAAAAAATTCGACTGATCGACGGGCCAATGCGGGGGCACCGTGTCACCCTCTGAGGCCTGCAGCGCGCCAGGACCGGTAAGGGTTGGCGCTGATGCAGGTTAGGGGTGGGCAAAGTGCTCTGCGAACCGAATAAGTCCGAGCCGACTCAGCCCTCAAAGTCAAGCTCACACCACCAAGGGCGCTTCCTGCATTTGCTCGATCTGCTCTTGCAGCATCAATACTTGGCCGCGCCAATAGTCGGGCGTGCCGAACCAGGGGAAATTGATCGGGAAAATAGGATCATCCCAACGCCGCGCTAGCCAAGCGCTGTAGTGAATCAGGCGCAGAGTGCGCAAAGGCTCAATCCAGTTCAATTCGCGTCGATCAAAGTCGCGCACTTGCTCATAACCATCAAGCAAGGCCGACAGTTGCAAACTGCGCTGACGGCGATCGCCGGACAACAACATCCACAAATCTTGCACGGCCGGGCCCATGCGAGCGTCGTCCAAATCCACGAAATGCGGGCCCCCGCCAGGCAAGTCGGCCGGAGTCCACAAAATATTACCGGGATGGCAGTCGCCGTGCAGCCTGATGCGCCCTGAGGCCTCAGCATGCATCAGCACTGGATGCGTTTGAATCAGCGCCAAGGCTTGGTCCAAAGTGTCAAACCACTCGCGCTCCACTTCCAGCGGAATCATGCGGTGTTCCTGCAGCCAGTCGCGGGGCTCTTGCGCAAAGCTGGCCACATCCAAAGTGGGCCGTAAGGCGAAGGGCCGCGCTGCGCCCACAGTGTGGATGCGCGCCAAAAAGCGGCCAATCCATTCCAGCACGTCCATGTCGTCTAGCTCTGGGGGGCGCCCGCCTCGGCGGGGGCTCACCGAAAACGCAAATCCTGCGGCCTCGTGCTGCGTCTGACCGTTGAGCAGCAAGGGGGCAACCACCGGTACCTCTTCGGCCAACAATTCGCACGCAAAGTCATGCTCTTCTTGGATCTGCGCCAAGCTCCAGCGCTCGGGCCGATAAAACTTCACGACTACCGCCGCATGACCTTGGTAGGGCTCGTCCAAATGCACTTGATATACGCGGTTCTCGTACGAGCTCAAAGCCGTCAAACGCCCGTCGCCATACAAGCCGACGGCGGCCAAGGCGTCCAAGACAACGTCGGGCGTCAAATGGGCGTAGGGATGGGTCGCAGCATTGGGCGCGGAGTCTGGTGCAAATGAGGGCATGCCTTGATTGTCGGCGAGTTCAGGCGTGCAACGACGCTTTTGAGCAGCCCATGCTCAGGCCCAATGCTCAAATGGCAAGGCCTGCTTGACCAAGATCACAGTACACGGCGCCCCCATGGCCACCTTGATCGGCACCGTCGCAACAAAGCGCTGCATTTGCAAACCATGCGTGGCAGCGCCCATGAGTATCATGGTGACATGGTTGCCTTCTGCGTAACGCAGCAAAGCCTCGGCCACATCGCCCGACTCCAGCACATGGCATGACATTTGGTGATCGCGCAAATCAAGCGGCTGAGCCCACTGCTTCATGCGACTCAGGTGCTGGCGGTGCACATTGGTTTCACTCTTGTGCGACTCGGTGCTGTTGGTGGCACTGGGCGAAATCACCGTGACGCAAGCCAATCGTGCACCGGGCCGGATGCCCAAGGAGCGCTGCGCGGCTTCGCGCAGCGAGTACAAGGTGGCGTCGCTCACATCGGTGTGAGGCAGCGCGACCATCAAAATCGGCACTTCTTCAATCTGCTGCGAAGGCAAGGGGCTGGGCTGGTAGTGCATGCCCGCCGCTTTGATCCAGCGCTTGAAATGGGTTTTGAAGCCCGTACCCTGGGTTCGGCGCCCGCGCTCGGTGACAGTCACCTGGTTGGGATTGGACAAATCAAACGCCAAATGAGAGGCAGAGGGATATCGCTTGGCAGCCTCCGGCTCCAGGCAGCGCAGGATAATTTCTTGCAGCCATTCAGGCACCTCATTGCGGCGCTGGCGCGGCGGCTGCGGGTCCATCCACAAACGCTGGCGCAGACCGCCCGGGGTCTGCGGCGAACCAAACGGCAATTCGTGCGTGACCCATTCATAAAGCATTACGCCGATGGCAAAAATATCGCTGCGCAAATCACCCCGCACACCCACCACCTGTTCAGGCGCAATCCACACCGGCGAGCCCACCGCTTTGCGCATTTCTTCGGCCAAGAGGTCGGGGTAATGGGCGTGGCAAGACAGGCCAAAGTCGAGCAGGAGTACCGAGCCATCGGGTTTGACCAACACATTGGCAGGCTTGAGATCCAGGTGACACACGTTTTGCCTGTGCAAACTGTGCACTGCATGCGCCACGGCTGCGCCGATATGCGCAACCGTTTCAAATGGCGTGAATGCATCGGCCTCGACCCAATGCGACAAGGTCTGACCCTGCACATACTCCATGACCAAATAGGGGATGCGGGTCAGATCTCCCGCGGCCACAAAACGCGGGACATGCGGGCCACTGAGCGTGGGCATGATTTGGCATTCAACTTCGAAGCTGATGATGTTTTCAGCGCCATCACCCGCTGTCATTCGCGGAATTTTCATGGCCATGGCAAAGCCGGGATCGCGTCGCAGGCCGTCGGCATCGGGTGCATAACGTACATGGTAAATGTGCGCCATGCCGCCGGCATGAACACACTCCATGATTTCAAATCCATCAATCAGATGGCCGGGCTCAAGTAATTTCAACGTCCGGTCTCCAAACGCTGAGCAAAATATTCGGGCAAACCGGCCTGGCGTATGGCAGCGGCCGCTGCCGCGTAGGGGTAGCTAACACGCTGAAAAGTCAATCGCTGAGCCGCGTCATCCAGCAGGGCGTACATGGCACGCGTGTCACCATCACGCGGCTGGCCGACCGACCCGACCGTAACGACCCACTGGCGGTGCGAGGGCATAGGCATGCTTGCGCCGGGTGTGGGCTTGAAGCTCATCAGCTGCTGCCCCGAGCCCCGGTAGTAGACCGACTGATGGTGAACGTGGCCGACAAACACCCGGTCGGCCTGATCCTCAGCCGCAGTATCCAAACAAGCTTGTGCAAGCTCGGGCCGGTCAATGTAGCGCCATTGTTCGGGCCACTCGGCGCTGGCATGCACAAACAGAGTTTTGTGTTCTTGCACCTTGAGGGGTAAAGCGGCCAAAAACTCTCTTTGGCTGGCGCTCAACTGCTGATGTGTCCACAAAGCGGTGCTGGCGCCCAACGTCAAATCGCTTGGCTGCGGATGCACGGCCATGGCGTCATGGTTGCCGCGTATCACCACCGCCCCTTGCGCGGCCAATTGAATGATCTGCTCCACCACCTCACCCGGGTTAGCGCCATAGCCCACCAGGTCGCCCAAAATTACAAACCGCTGGGCCCCTTGCGCAAGCGCATGCGACACACAGGCCTTGAGGGCCTGGGCGTTGGCATGAATATCAGACAAAAGGGCGCACTTCATGGTGGGTCTGGGAGTTTTGAGACTCAAAATCACATCATCAGCCTGCGAGCTGAACCGCAGCTTGCAGCGACCGTTTCAGCGGCCCCTTTAAGCGCCCAACTCAGCGGCCCGTGAAACGCGCCGCTCTTTTCTCGACGAAGGACAAAACGCCCTCAGCCGCATCCAAGCTGTTGGACAGGCGTTGCTGCACACCAATGAAGTCGTGCATAGCCACCAGCGGGCCTTGCTCGACGGCTTTGAGGACATTTAATCGGGTCGCTTCTACCGCCAAGGGGGCTTGCGCAGCGATGGCATGGGCAATTCGCAAAGCCTCTTGCAGCTGTTGGCCAACCGGCAGCACGCGTTGCACAAAGTTCAGGCGCAGCGCCTCGGCGCTGTCAAACTCGTCGCCCGTCAGCAGGTGCAGCAAAGCATTGCCTGAACCGGCCCGCTCGGCCATGCGCAAGGTCGCCCCGCCCGTGGCCATAATGCCGCGCTTGACTTCAAGTTGGGAGAAGCGGCAATCGTCCGCGGCCACCACAATGTCGGCGGCCAGCATCAGCTCGATGCCCAGTGTGTAGGTGATGCCCTGCACCGCCACCACCATGGGTTTGCGGCGGCGTCGATAGCCTTCCATGCCCAAATTGAGCGGATCGACCAGGCCCAGGGGCACCGACTTCTCACCGCGTTGCATCAAGGGGGCGATGGTCGGCAGGTCCAAACCGGCGGTGAAATGGCCGCCTTCGGCGCACAGAACACCGACGCGTAGTGCCGGCTCGTCATCGAGCCGCGTGTAAGCCTCGCCCAGTTCACGAAACATCTTGGGCGTGAAGCCGTTGCGCTTGGCGGGGCGGTTGATCGAGATCTGCAAAACGGCGCCATTCACGGTGCAGTCGATCTGGCCTTCAGGGTGAGGAAGTAAAGTGGTCATGCGCCATGGTAGGGCGAACCTAGCGGCCCGACCATTCACCGATGCGACAGTGCTCAGTAGCTGTAAACGCCCTGCTTGGTTTTACGACCCAAACGACCGGCAGCGACCATTTCTTTAAGCAACGGGCAAGGGCGGTATTTGCTGTCGCCAAACTCTTTCAAAAAGACCTCCATCACGGCCAAGCACACGTCCAGGCCAATCATGTCGGCCAGTGCCAAGGGGCCAATCGGTTGGTTGCAGCCAAGCTTCATGCCTGCGTCAATCGCTTCGGCTTCAGCCAGGCCATCGGCCAGCACAAAAAATGCCTCGTTGATCATCGGTACCAAAATGCGGTTAACCACAAAACCGGGCGCATTTTTCACCGTGATCGGCGTCTTGCCCAGGGCCAGCGCCATCTCGTGCACGGCGTCATGCGTAGCGTCGCTGGTTTGCAGCCCACGAATGATCTCCACCAAGGCCATCATCGGCACGGGGTTGAAAAAATGCATGCCGATGAACCGGTCAGCGCGCTGCGTGGCGGCGGCCAACTGCGTGATCGAGATTGACGAGGTGTTAGAAGCAATGATCACCTGGGCGGGCAGCAGGGCATCGAGTTGCTTCAGGATCTTGACCTTGAGCTCCTGATTCTCTGTTGCCGCCTCAATCACCAGTTGCGTGGACTTCAGGTCGTCGTAATTGGAGCTGCCTTTGATGCGTGCCAAGGCTGCAGTCTTGTCAGCCTCAGAGATTTTTTCTTTCTTGACCAACCGCTCCAAGCTGCCCTCGACATTGGCAATGCCTTTGGCCACGGCCGCATCAGAAATGTCGACCATGACGACAGCGAGACCGGATACAGCACAGGCCTGTGCAATGCCATTGCCCATGGTGCCGGCGCCAATAATGCCTACGGTTTGAATGTTCATTGCTGTCATTTCCTTGAAACGGTTAAAAACGGACCTGCCCTTATCTTAGCGGGGCCAAGCCCGAACTTTCTGACAACGGGCGCAGAGCGCGCAACCCATGAATGAGCACCTAAGTACACTTATACAACGATTCAGCCTCGATGCGAGATCCTATGAACATTTTGTTTGTCCACCAAAACTTTCCCGGTCAGTTCAAACACTTGGCGCCGGCTTTGGCCCAACATGGGCACCGCGTGGTGGCGCTGCACATCAACGCCTGTGCCCCCCTGCCCGGTGTGCAATTGGTGCGCTACCAGCCTGAAGGCCGATCCGGCCAGGGCACTCACCGCTGGCTGGTCGAGCTGGAAACGAAAACCATTCGCGGCGAAGCGGCCTACCACGCAGCGCACCAACTGCAGCAAAGCGGCTTTACCCCGGACGTGATCGTGGCGCATCCCGGCTGGGGCGAGAGTCTGTTTTTGCAACAGGTCTGGCCCGTGGCTCGCCTGGGCATTTACTGCGAATTTTTTTACCGGGCCAAGGGCGGCGATGTGGGCTTTGACCCGGAGTTTGCGAGCATCGACCCACACGCTGGCTGCCGCTTGCAACTGAAAAATGCCAATTACGAGCTGCACTTTGCCCGGGCCCATGCGGGCCTGGCGCCCACGCAATGGCAGGCATCGCTGTTCCCTGAGCCCTTTGCCTCGCGCATGAGCGTCATCCACGACGGCATTCGCACCGACCTGATCAGGCCCAATGCGCAGGCCCGCCTGCAACTGCAAACGACTCAGGGGCCTTTATCTTTGGGTCGTGACGACGAAGTCATCACCTTCATCAACCGCAATTTAGAGCCCTACCGCGGCTACCACCAGTTCATGCGCGCCCTGCCCGACTTGCTCAAAGCACGGCCCAAAGCGCGCGTACTCATCATCGGTGGTAACGAAGTCAGCTATGGCGCAGCACCCCCGCTTGCCCCCGACGGCCAAGCTCAGACGTGGCGAGAGATTTTCCTGAATCAAGTGAAGGGCGAGCTCGACATGAGCCGCGTGCACTTTGTCGGCAAAGTGCCTTATGACGACTTTTTGCGCGTGCTGCAAGTGTCCACCGTGCACGTGTATTTGACTTACCCCTTTGTGCTCAGCTGGAGCCTGCTCGAAGCCATGAGCGCAGGCTGCGCCATCGTAGCCAGCGACACCGCGCCGGTGCGCGAAGCGATTCGCCATGGCGAGACAGGGCAGCTGGTGGACTTTTTTGATCCAGCCGCACTGGCCCAGCAAGTCATCGCCTTGTGCGACAACCCAACTGAACGCGCAAGGCTCGGAGCGCAGGCGCGGGCGTTTGCAGTGGCTCACTACGATTTGTCGCAGCACTGTTTGCCTAGGCAAATCGAATGGGTTCAGCAGTTGGCTGAGGATTAAAGGCTAGTCACTTGCGCTGTGCAGCGGGGGGGGCTGTTATCGGAGCAGAACTGCGGGTTAACGGTGTGCGGCCGGGGTGGGACTTTTAAGGCAATGCAATGACCAGTTGAATTCGCCTCTGAGGGCGGTCAGCCAATGCGCTTCATAAACGGTCACGTGATTAAAACGATGAATTTGCAGCTTCTGACTTGCTTGGCTATGTTATTCAAGTCGGCTTGCCACCCCCCTGGCGCTGTTGTTCCAACGGATGTTGAAATTCCGCATCGAAAGTGACGCAGACCTTCACACATCAGCGCCTTGAATGAACTCAGCCCTCCCGTTTCGGTCTCCAAAAGCAGACTCAATGCGCTCGTTGGGAACGATCTTTGTGCACGTTCCAGCGCAATCGAAGCCAAGGATGCCAAGGATGCCAAGGATGCCAAGGATGCCAAGGATGCCAAGGATGCCAAGGATGCCATCTTTAGCTTCTATGCGCGATGTAAGCGCTCGCTTCACGTGCAAATCGACAAATAATTGAGTTGTGCGCAACTCATCAGAAGCGGTGTTCCTTTGCTAAATGCCTTGCGGTGTTGTGTCGGCTGCCCGCACCATTCCAACGGGCGCATTTACACAATTTTTCACGGTGATTCGCATGTCCTGCGTCTGCTAAAGAAAAAATATAAGTCAAAATATAGTTGAAATCTAGACTGCTGACCTACGTTATCCAGAGCTTCAGCTCGTCCTCGGCGTAAGCGCTCATTCCTGAGCTTTGCGCTTGTCGCCCAAGCCAAGCGGCGGCCTTGGTACTCGCGCGGTCGCTGGAGTTTAAGTATCGTAAAGGCCCAATCGATGTGCAACGAAATAGCCCCGTCGACGAATTCGAAGGTCTCGGCCCAGCCGCCTTGCCAAGCATCATCGTTTGCACATCTTGGAGTGCCCATCTCCAATAACGTGCGCACGACCGAACTCAGTCGCCTTAACTTCTAAACCGCTTTCTCGTCAAAGCCAACGCCACCCAAAACGAGAGGCTGGCAAACAACGCCAACACCAAACCGTGCCGCAGCGCGTGCTCAGGCCAACGATCCATAAACAGCGGCCGCACCAGCTCCACTGCCGCCGACAAGGGCAGCCAATCCGCAATTGCGCGTACCAGCGCTGGCAATTGATCGCGCGGAAAAAAGATGCCAGACAAGAACATCATGGGCGTGAGAAACAGCGTGAAGTAGTAGGTGAAAAAATCATACCCTTTGGCCAGCGCATTAAAAATGAGCGCCATGCAACTGAAGGTGATGCCCACGCCCAGCAGCACGGGCCAGGCGGCCAGCAGCTTCCAACTGTGGCTGATGCCCAGGGCCAACATGACGCCCAAAATTGCAGTCACGGTGAACAGGGCCTTGAACGCTGCCCAGAGCATTTCGGCCAGCACACTGTCGTCCAGCCGTACCGGGGCGTTCATGATGCCGTCCCAGGTTTTTTGCACATGCATGCGCGAAAACGCCGAGTACAACGCCTCAAAGGTCGCTGCATTCATGGCGCTCATACAAATGCTTCCGCTGGCCAAAAACAAGATGTAGGGCACCTTTTCGCCGCCCAATTCAATCTGCCCAATCAGCGAGCCCAGGCCATAGCCAAAGGCCACCAACCACATCAGTGGCTCAGCAATATTGCCCACCAAGCTGGGGATGGCCAGCTTGCGCCAGACCAAGAGGTTGCGCAAAAACACAGGCCACCAACGCATGGACAGCTGCGGTGCACGCCAAACGGAGGGGGCGTTATTCATCGTGGGTTTTAAAGAACTCATGCATCCTCCCTGATTTGGCGGCCGGTTAGTTTGAGGAACAGGTCTTCCAGATTCGCTGGGCGGTGCAAGGTGCGCAACTGCGGCCAAGCTTGCAGGGCCGCCAGCAAGGGGTGGGTTTGCGCGGTGTAGAAAAACACGGTTTCGCCACTGACCTCAATGCGCGCAGCCAAGGGCTTGAGCGCGGCGTCTTGCGCCAGCGCCAAAGCGCCTGCACCGTACACCTCGACCACGTCGGGCTCCAGGTGCTCGGCGATCAGATCGCGGGGCTTGCCCTCGGCAATTTTGCGGCCATGGTCGAGCACCAGCAGGCGGTCGCACAAACGCTCGGCTTCGTCCATGAAGTGGGTGGTGAGCAAAATGGATTTGCCTTGCTGCAGCAAGTTTTGCAGGCGCTCCCACATCAGATGGCGCGCTTGCGGATCCAACCCCGTGGTCGGCTCGTCCAGCATCAGCATGCTGGGGTGGTTGATCAACGCGCGCGACAAACTCAGGCGCCGTTTCATACCGCCCGACAACTCGCCGGGCTTAGCGTTGGCCTTGCTCGTCAGCGCACCAAACTCCAACAGCGGCGCAATCCGTTCGCGAATTTGGGCATCTTTAAGGCCAAAGTATCGGCCGTAGACCAAGAGGTTTTCGGCACACGAAAAATCCGGGTCCAACGTATCCATTTGGCTGACCACCCCTAAGCGGCTTTTGATGGCCAGCGCGTCCTGGGGCATGTGCAAACCGTCAAAATAATCGATCTGCCCACTGTCGGGGGTGGACAAGCCCAGGCACATGCGCAGGGTGGTGGTTTTGCCGGCGCCGTTGGGGCCGATCACGCCCAGACATTCACCGGGATGGATTTGAAAAGACAGGTCGTTGACCACGGTAGCGTCGCCGTAGCGTTTAACCAAGTGGCTGACCGATAACAAGGGTGTACTCATGGCCGTATTGTGCCTTCGCACCAACCCGTGTGCAGGCGTCACCAGGCACCCATGCGAGGCCGATACAATGCGCTCACTTTCACCTTGGAGCCCGCTTTGTCTGACCGTTTGGCCGTTTGGCCGCAATATGTGATGCCCAAACGCGCACTCACCGTGCTGGCCGGGCGCTTGGCCAGCGCCCAATGGGGTGGATTTACGCACTGGGTGATCAACCGGTTCGTCGCGCGCTACCAAGTGGACATGTCGCAAGCGGCCGTGCCCGACACGGCCACTTACGCCAGCTTCAACGAATTTTTCACGCGTCCTTTGCGCGCAGGTGCCCGGCCTTTGGCCCACGCGGCCTTCGTCAGCCCGGTGGACGGCGCCATCAGCCAATGCGGTGCGATTGAGCGAGATCAAATTTTCCAGGCCAAGGGTCACCATTACTCCACGCGCGCTTTGGTGGGGGGCGACGCGCAATTGGCGGCGCAGTTCCAGGATGGTCAATTCGCCACGCTGTACCTGAGCCCACGCGACTACCACCGCATCCACATGCCGTGTGCAGGCCGCTTGCTGCGCATGATTTATGTGCCCGGGGACCTGTTCTCTGTTAACCCGACCACGGCGCGCGGTGTGCCAGGCTTGTTTGCCCGCAACGAGCGGGTCGTGTGCGTGTTTGAATCCGATTGGGGGCCGTTTGTACTGACGTTGGTGGGCGCAACGATTGTCGGCAGCATGGCCACCGTGTGGCATGGCTTGGTGAATCCGCCGCGCCCCGGTGTGGTGCAAGAGTGGCGTTACGACAGCCAAGACATTCGGCTGCAGCAAGGCCAGGAAATGGGCCGTTTCTTGCTCGGATCCACCGTGGTCATGTTGTTCCCCAAAGCAGCAATGAAGTTCAATGCCGACTGGACACCCACACGGCCCATTCGCATGGGTGAGGCGATGGGTGCGCCAAGTTAATCGAGGGTAATTATTCGGGACGCAACCCCCGATCAACTTAGATCTCGATCTTAGAGCCCAGCTCGACCACCGCGTTGGTGGGCAGGTTCAAGAACTCAGCTGCGGCACTGGCGTTGTGGTGCATTTGTGCAAACAACTTCTCGCGCCAAGTCGCCATGCCGCCTCCGATGGTTGGGATGACGATGTCGCGCGACAAGAAATAGCTGGTATTCATCGGTTCCAGCTCGCAGCCGTGGCCTTTGAGCTGCTCCAAGGCTTTAGGCAGGTCAGGGTCGTTCTTGAAGCCATAGTTCACGATCACTTGCCAGCAATCATGGCCCAAGGGCTCAAACTCCAGACGCTTGTCCAAACCAATCCAAGGCAGTTCGTGCGAGCGCACCGTGACAAACAGGTTTTGCCGGTGCAGCACTTTGTTGTGCTTCAGGTTGTGCAACAAGGCGTTGGGCACGTTGCCGTTTTCGGCCGTCAAAAACACGGCTGTGCCCTCGACTCGGGCAGGGGGCGCAATAAAGACAGCGTCCAAAAATTCGTCCAGCTTGAACGCATCGGCCTGCAAGGCTTCGCGCATCAGGCGGCGACCATCGTGCCAAGTAATCATCAACGTGAAAATGGCGCCGCCAATCAGCAAGGGGAACCAGCCGCCGTCAAACAGCTTCATCAGGTTGGAGGCCCAAAAGGCAAAGTCAACGATGAAGAAAAAGCCCGTGGCACCCAAGCACAAGGCCAAGGGCAGCTTCCAGCCGTAACGAATGACATAGAAGGTCAGCACCGTGGTGATCAGCATGTCGGTACACACGGCAATACCGTATGCGCCTGCCAGGTTGCTGGACGAGCGGAACATGCCCACGGCCAGCACGATCATGGCGAACAGGCCCCAGTTAACGAAAGGCATGTAGATTTGCCCCATGTCTTTCACACTGGTGTGCAGCACCTGCAGGCGCGGCAAATAGCCCAGCTGAATCACCTGCTTAGTCACGCTGAAAGCGCCTGAGATCAAGGCCTGCGAGGCGATCACGGTGGCCATGGTGGCCAAGATCACCAAGGGCAACAACGCCCAGTCGGGGGCCATCATGAAGAAGGGGTTTTTCACCGCTTCTGGGTTTGCGAGCAACAAAGCGCCCTGGCCAAAGTAATTCAACGTCAAAGAGGGCATGACAACCGCAAACCAGGCCAGCCGAATCGGCTTCTTGCCAAAGTGGCCCATGTCAGCGTACAGCGCCTCACCGCCTGTTACGCACAGCACCACCGCACCCAAAATGATGAAGGTGATACCCGGAAAGTCCCACATGAACATAATCGCGTAATGCGGGCTCATGGCCCACAAGATGCTGGGATTAGTTGCAATGTGGTACACGCCCAAGGTCGAAATCACGGCAAACCAGACCACCGTGATGGGACCGAAAAATTTGCCAATGCCCGCCGTGCCACGCTTTTGCACCGCGAAAAGGAAAAACAAAATTACCAAGGTCAAAGGAATCACAAAGCGTTTGAAACCAGGCGACACCACCTCCAAGCCCTCCACCGCCGACAGCACCGAAATGGCCGGGGTAATGACACCGTCGCCATAAAACAAACAGGTGCCAAAAATGCCGACAATCAGCAACCGCTTGCGC
Source organism: Comamonadaceae bacterium (assembly GCA_947452725.1). Taxonomy (GTDB): domain Bacteria; phylum Pseudomonadota; class Gammaproteobacteria; order Burkholderiales; family Burkholderiaceae_C; genus Limnohabitans_A. Next base: position 23,171 of record CANGEG010000020.1, read on the forward strand.
AGCTCAGGGCGGTCTTTGACCGATTGCGAGGCCAGGGCCAGCATGGCCACCAAGCCGCCTTCGCCGTGGTTGTCGGCCTTCAGCACCAAGGACACGTATTTGACGGAAACAATGGTGGTCAAGGTCCAAAAGAAAATGGACAAAATACCGAATACGTTTTCCGGGGTGAACGGCACATGGCCGGAGCCAAACACTTCTTTGACCGCGTACAAGACGCTGGTGCCGATGTCACCGTAGACGACGCCGATGGCGCCCAGGGTCAGCGCAGCGAGGGATGATTTTGTGGATGACACAGATTCGCCAACCCCAAGTGTTGGCCCCAAAACAGACAAGAGCCGTATTCTGCGCTTGTTGGCCCCGGCCGGCTATCTCAGCAGCTCACCGGTAAGCAGAAAGCCTTAAAATGTTGCATTGCAGCAACTGCGCCAGCCAAGGAAAAATGAATCTTCAGTCATACACCTCGGCATGCGGGTCGCTGGCTTCGAGCTCATAGCTGGCAGCCAACATGGCCAAGCGGCCAATCACGCCGTACATGTAAAAGCGATTGGGCACGCTGGCGCCGGGTTTGACACCCGGCTGTGGCAAATGGGGGCTATCGGCAAAGGCCAGGGGGACAAAGCTGGCGCCAGGGGCGTTCAGGTTTTCATCGATGCCTCGATCGGCGTGCACACGGTAAAAACCGCCCACCACATAGCGGTCCATCATGTAAACCACGGGCTCGGCCACGGCGTCGTTGATGCGCTCGTGAGTCAAGACACCTTCTTGAATGATCACATCGCTGACGGTCTGGCCATCTTTGATGACGTTCATCTTGTTGCGAGTCTTGCGGTTCAACACCTCCAGATCGGCCAAGTCGCGCACCGTCATGATGCCCATGCCGTAGGTGCCGTTGTCGGCTTTGACGATCACGAACGGCTTTTCGTTGATCCCGTACTCTTTGTATTTGCGCTTGATTTTGGTCAAGAGCGCGTCCACATTGCTGCGCAGGCATTCCATGCCCAGTCCTTCGGCAAAGTTCACATCGCCGCACTGGTTGAACATCGGATTGATCAGCCAAGGGTCGATGCCTAGCAGTTTGCCAAAGCGTTTGGTGACTTCTTCGTAGCACTGAAAATGCTGGCTCTTGCGCCGAACATGCCAGCCCGCGTGCAGGGGCGGCAGCAAATGCTGCTCGTGCAGCTCCTCCAAAATACCGGGCGCGCCGGCCGACAAGTCGTTGTTCAGCAAAATCGTGCAAGGGTCAAAGTCTTTGACCCCCAAACGGTGCCGGGTGCGGATCACAGGCTCCAGCGTCACCGACTCGCCGTTGGGCAGCTCAATCACGGTGCTTTCTTTGATCTCGGGATTGATAGAGCCGATACGCACATTCAGGCCGGCCATGTGAAAGATGCGCTGCAACTGCACCACATTGCTCAGATAAAACGGATTGCGGGTGTGGTTTTCAGGAATGATCAACAGGTTTTTGGCTTCAGGGCAGATTTTTTCAATCGCCGCTTGCGCCGCCTGCACGGCCAAAGGCAGCATCTCGGGGGTCAGGTTGTTCCAGCCGCCAGGAAATAAATTGGTGTCCACCGGGGCCAATTTAAAGCCCGCATTGCGAATGTCCACCGAGGTGTAAATGGGCGGGGTGTGCTCCATCCACTCCAAACGGAACCAGCGCTCAATGGCCGGCATCGAATCCAAAATGCGCTGCTCGAGCTCATTGATAGGGCCTGTCAGCGCAGTAACGAGATGGGGGACCATGAGGAAAACCTTTGTAGCGGTGTAGGGAGAATTCAGACTCCC
>CANGEG010000021.1 GCA_947452725.1 Comamonadaceae bacterium
ACCGACATCACCACGCCGTTGACCGGTGGTATCGGAAAGTTGGGCAGCTGCGGCTTACCCAGAACCAGGGTCAAATTGCAGCGCTTGGCAATTTCCAGCGTATTGGCCAAGGCGCTAGGCACATCGGCAAACAAGGCGCACATTTGTGCGCTGGTTTTGAAATACTGGTCACCAGTGAATTTACGCACCCGGCGCTGATTGCCCAGAATTTCGCCTTCAGAAATACACACCCGCGCTTCATGCGCTTCGTAGTCGTCCTCTAGCAAAAACTGCACCGGGTGGGTGGCCACCACCGGCAAGTTCAAACGCGCAGCCAAGCGAACCGCGCCCGCCACTTGCACCGCATCTTCGGGCCGGCCTGCGCGTTGCAGCTCTAGGTAAAATCGATGCGGAAAAATCGAGGCCAATTGCAGCGCCACTTCGGCTGCACGCGACTCGTCCCCCTGCACTAAAGCCTGTCCGACCGGCCCGGCTTGCGCGCCAGACAGTAAAATCAAACCTTCTGACAGTTCTTTGAGCCAAGCCAGTTTGACCACCGCCTGCACTTTGACCACGTTTTGCGTCCAAGCCCGTGCCAGCAGCTCAGACAAGTTCAAATACCCTTGTGTGCTTTGCACCAGAACGATCACACGCGAGATGCTGGTGAGCTCTGCGCCCAGGCCTTCCAGAAAAATCTCGGCGCCGATGATGGGCTGCACCCCTTTACTGCGGGCTTCGCGGTAAAACTTGACAGCACCGAACAAATTGCTCAAATCGGTCAGCGCCAAGGCGGGTAAACCGTCGTCAGCAGCGGCCTGAACCACCTCGTCAAGGCGGCAAGTGGAGTCAACCACAGAGAATTCAGAATGGAGGCGGAGATGGGCAAACATGCAGTCATTGTAGAAGCCGCTACCGCATTTCTGCCCCACAAAGGCTGCTAGTTTTCTACAATAGCGCCTGTGAACGATATCCTTAACATTTCCACATACAAATTCACCCCCTTGGCTGACACTGCGGCCCTGCGGGATGAACTCGAAGCGCGCGCGCTGGCCTTGAACCTGAAAGGCACAATTTTATTGGCCGAAGAGGGCATCAACCTGTTTCTGGCCGGCCCCGCGCAAGACGTGCGCGGCTTCGTTACCCAGCTGCAATGCGATGCCCGATTTGCCGACATCGCGCCCAAAGAAAGCTGGTCCGCCAGCCAACCGTTTCAAAAGATGCGGGTCAAGGTCAAGGGCGAGATCATCCGCATGAACCACCCCACTGTTCGCCCTGCCGAGGGCCGGGCCCCAGCGGTTGATGCAATCACGGTCAAGCGTTGGCTGGACCAAGGCCATGATGACGAAGGTCGCCAAGTAGTGACGCTAGACACCCGCAACACCTATGAGGTGGACGAAGGCACGTTTGCCGGCGCCATTGACTGGCGCCTAAGCAAGTTCACCGAGTTCCCAGACGCGGTGCAAGCGCACAAGGCTGAGCTAGCAGACAAAACCGTAATCAGTTTTTGCACCGGTGGCATTCGATGCGAAAAAGCGGCCATCTACATGCGCGAAGCTGGCCTGCCCCATGTGTACCAGCTCGAAGGCGGCATCTTGAAATATTTTGAAGAAACCGGCGGCGCCCATTACCAAGGCGGCTGCTTTGTATTTGATGAGCGCCGCGCCCTGGGCGCCGACTTGAGCACGGTGGGCATCACCGAGCCCTCAGCGAAGGCCTGAAACGGAAGCTTCGAGCTTGAATCCAAATTTTGGCTTGACCCCAATTAATGCAGCAGGCGGTGGCAGGTTCACGTTAACCCACGCGCACATTCCCGGTGCGATGACGAATGGGGCAACCAAAGCCGAAGCCATTGCAGATGGCCATAAAGATTTCATTACCAAGGTCAGTGAGATGTTAGACATGGACTAGGAAATACCTGCCCCAGCTATCAACTCGGATGATTTCACTCGGGCTTGTGCATCGGGCTAACACCAATAGTCGGATTGTTTTTCAGTTCGACAATATAAAGCTGAAAAAATAGATTTCATTTATCAAAATAAAGGCCTTTACCATGGCTTTCGAGATCAAATCAAATCGGGTGAATGCAAATGGCTTAGATTTTTCCTTCCTTGAATGTGGTGCAGGACCGTTAGCCTTGTGTGTTCATGGGTTTCCCGACTCCGCTCACACCTGGCGCTTCTTGTTGCCAGAACTGGCTAAATCAGGATTTCGAGCAGTAGCACCTTTTGCCCGTGGTTACGCCCCAACGTCCGTTGCCCCAGACAACTGCTACCAAACAGGCGCACTCGCAGCAGATGTCAATGCCTTGCATCATGCCTTAGGCGGCAATGGTGATGCGGTACTGATCGGACATGATTGGGGCGCATCTACTGTTTACGTTGCAGGGGCTAATGCGCCAGAGCGCTGGAAACGCGTAGTTGCCCTATCAGTCCCCCCTGGCCTCGGCTTAAGAAATGCATTTCAAGGAAATTTAAATCAAATTAGACGCAGTTGGTATATGTTCTATTTTCAGTCTGCGCTGGCTGAAACAGCCATTCCTGCCAACGATTACGCGCTCATTGCCACGTTATGGAAAGAATGGTCACCTGGTTACGAGTCAATTGATGACCTACTTAACTTCAAACGATGTGTATCTAGATCTGAAAATTTACAAGCTTCGCTGGGGTATTACCGTGCCTCATTAGGAAGTGGCCAAAGAACTGAGGCTTACAACAAAATCCAAAATAAAGGGCTTGAACCCCTGTCGCAACCGACCCTTTATCTCCATGGCCGCGATGATGGTTGTATTGGAGTTGAGCTTGCAGAAGACGCGAGAGCAAATTGCCCATGGCTAAGAGTAGAAATTCTTGAAGGGGTTGGTCACTTCCTACAACTGGAAAACCCCACGCTAATTAATAAGCGAATTATTGAGTGGGTACAACACGTCTAAAAACCACGTTGGTTGTATTCACAATTGAATTGAGCATCTACAAGCATCACTATTTTTTAATTTCATCAAATTATGATTTGCATCCAATGTAATTTTGAAGTGGCGCAAGGAAAACGCTTCTGTTCGGATTGTGGTTCACCTCAATTTTTGCTTTGCCCAAATTGCAATTCAGAGTCCCCGCTTGGTAAATCCTTTTGTGGGGATTGCGGGACATCGATAGAAGGCACGCACACACCAAGCAAGCGGCCAACAGTTGACCCAATTGAAAAAACACAAGACGCCACGGAGTACGCAAAAGAAACAATGAGCGGCGAACGTAAAGTCATCACTGTCTTATTCGCGGATATCAAGGGATCGATGGAGTTGATCGAAAACCTTGACCCCGAAGATGCGCGAGCTTTGGTAGAGCCCGCCTTGCAGTTGATGATCGATGCCGTTCTTCATTACGATGGTTACGTGGTGCAGACGACAGGAGACGGTATTTTTGCCATGTTTGGCGCACCCGTGGTTCACGAAGATCATGCTCATCGCGCGCTCTATGCAGCTTTGCAAATGCAAAGTGAACTCAAAGAATATTCAGCCCTCATATGTGCGGCGGGTTATCAACCCATTGAGGGCCGAGTTGGCGTTCATACCGGTGAGGCGGTGGTTCGCCCACTGAGGCTTGGAAACGGTCAAATTGAATATACGCCCATTGGCCACTCCACAAGTTTGGGCGCCCGTCTGCAAACCCTGGCGCCAGTCGGCTCGATCGCCGCATCAGAGGCGATTCGTCAACTTTGCGAGGGTTCTTGCGAGTTCAATGATTTGGGACTCATCAAAGTGAAAGGTGTCAGCGAATTAGTTCAAGTTTTTGAAGTTACCGGCTTAGGCAAACAACGCACCAGAATGCAACGTTCAGCGGATCAAGGATTTTCAAAATTCGTGGGTCGTGCACATGAGTTAGACGCGCTAAAAAATGCTGCAGCGAAAGCAAAAACTGGCAATGGGCAAATTGTTGCTATCGTCGCCGAGGCTGGCACAGGAAAATCCCGGTTGATCTTTGAATCCATGGCTGATTTTCAATCAACCTCAACCGTGCTTGAAACCTCTTCGGTATCCCATGGAAAAACATCCTATGGATTGCCATTAATTGAATTGCTTCATTGGTATTTCGTCATTGAAACCCAAGACGACGAACACCAGCGACGTGAAAAAATAACAAAAAAAATTGCCGATCTCGATCCGCAATTAGAAGATGTCCAACCATTTTTGTTCAGCTTATTGAACCTCAATGCCACAGACGACCCGTTGCTTGAATTAGATGAACGTACTCGGCAGCTTCAGACATGGGAGGGCATGAAACGCCTGTTCGTGCGGGAGTCAGTCCGTCATCCCTTGACATTGATCTTTGAGGACTTACATTGGATCGATGATCAAACAGAAGAATTTCTAAGTCTACTGGCTGAAGCCATAGGAACTTCAAGAATTTTGTTAATTGTGAATTACAGGCCCGAGTATGTTCACAGTTGGAGCAACAAGTCCTACCTAACTCAAATTCGACTTGACCCATTAGGGGATGTCGCTGCGAATGAAATGCTAGCAGCCATATTAGGTCATAACGAAAGATTATCTGATCTCAAGCGCCTGATCATTGAGAAGTCCAGTGGTACGCCATTTTTTATGGAAGAAATGGTGAAAGCCTTGTTTGACGATGGCACGTTAGCCAGAGACGGCAATGTCATACTGACTAAAAAGTTAAACGAGTTAGACATACCCTCTTCTGTACAGGCAATTCTTGCGGCGAGGATCGACAGACTGCCGTCTAATGCCAAAGAAATTTTACAAACACTTGCGGTCATAGGAAAGGAATTTCCTGTACCACTGATTGTTGCAGTAACCGGCATTAATCCAGAACAGCTTGCAAAGCACCTCAAAGAACTACAGGCGGGGGAGTTTATCTATGAAAAGTATGTTTCAGGAGAAAAAGGGTATATTTTTAAAAGCGCTTTAACGCAAGATGTTGCTTACAAAACCTTATTGGTTGAGCGCCGAAAAGTATTGCACGAACGGATAGGCACTTCAATTGAAACGGTATACATTAACTCGATTGATAACCATATTTCAGCTTTAGCCTATCACTACGGACGTAGTAATAATATTGATGCAGGAATGCAATACCTCACTCATTCGGGACGACAGAAACTGATGGAGGCGCGAAAAAATTCCGCTCTGGGTTCTTATCAATCATTGATGAAGTCCGAGAGTCCTGAGACATATTCCAAGCTGGAACTAGGCGCGTTGACCGCCAATACTATTGAGTCGATTTGGCGCTATCCCGTGAAATCAATGGCGGGAGAAAAATTGCAGTCTGTCTTTGTGACTGAAAAAGGAATCGTTGGTGATCGGGTCTATGCCTTTGTTAACGAAGAAACTAACCGTACTGCCGTGGTCCGCAAATGGGCTGAGAATTTGTTGAACTATCACCCGCACTTCGTTACTGAGCCCAATGCGAACACAGAAATGCCCGCGTTGCAAATGGTCATGCCCTCTGGTGAAACGCTCATCACAAATAGCTCAGAACTAGAGGAGCGTATTTCAGCGGCTTTTGAACGTAAGTTAAAGCTTATGGCCATCGCACCACCTGGCCTTCTGATTGAAGTTCCCAAGGGGACTTTGGGTGGATCACTAAGCGAGGTGACTGAGATTGCGCTAGGCGGTGGCGCCCCAGCAGGAGCATTCTTTGATTACGGAAGCTTGCATCTGATTTCATCTTCAACACTGGATCATTTCCAAAAAGTCTACCCTCAAGGACGTTTTGATGTTCGAAGATTTCGGCCCAACTTAGTGATCCACTCTGAGGCTGCCGCCTTTACTGAAAACTCATGGGTCGGTCGGACGATCGCGATTGGCAACGAGCTGGTACTGCGTGTAACTCTCCCTTGTCCTCGGTGCATCAGTGTGACCTTGGCACAGGATGACTTGCCCCGAGACCCTAGCATTCTTCGGGCGATTGCGGAACAAAATACGTGTAATTTGGGCGATTTCGGCAATCTTCCATGTGCGGGCGTTTACGCAGATGTCGTTAAACCTGGTCACATTCACTGCGGAGATAAATTTCATTTTTTGGAATAAAGAAAATAATAGTTGCGCTGTACGTTGCTCTTAATGCTCACCGCAGACCCAAAGGGACTTTTACAATTTTTTTGCCCTAATCAACGAGCGTAATTTAGCAATCAAAACTAAAATTTGGGCCATCAATGCTCAAGACAAATATAGGTTTCGGTGTATTGAGCTCACATCGCACAGGGAATACCACTACGAATAATCATTTAGCCGATATTCCACCCGAAAAGTAAGTAGCACAAAATTAACTGGCATGCATCATTTTGAAGTGTGCAAACGAACAAAAGGAACTGTCATGAGCCAAGTTATTTCTCAAAATGTTTTCAAGCCCAATCCAGGAACCGATATGTCTACGTTGATGGCATTGGTTGCCGAAAGCGCTGCAATTTGGCGTAAGCATGGTGCTGAAGTTACTGTTTGGACAGTTTCATCCGGCGAGATTGGAAACATGGTGTTCTCTGCACGCTACGATAGCTATGAAGCATACGGAAAATGTGCTGACGCAGTAGTCGCTGACCCTGACTATCAGGCATGGACAGCTAAAGGCGTGGCAAGTGGCGTGAGCACTTGGATTCGAAGCAGCCTTGCGCGTCAAATTGCTATTTGAGAGGCGTCTTGAGAAACCCTTGCTTTTTAGGAAGTGGGGTTATCACTCAAAGCGCGTTTGATTCATTTCGACATACTCGTCCATAGCCTACTGGGTTCAACCCGCAAGTCCAGAATCTGCCTATATCACCTGTCTCTTCTAGCCATACAAATCAATTGGAGGTAGTCAGAGGGTTCGCCAAAACGTGCCCTTACGCGGATGCAGTCTTGCGAGTAACCCACTCATTCCACAAGGCATTACGATACTGTCAAGCTTACGGTCAACTGAATTTCCAAATTTAGAACGGTGTCACTCTTTCGTTGTCATTGCCGTACTTTATCCATTTGTCCCAAAGAGGAAATTGAAAAGACAAGCGGTGTATGACCCAAGAAATAAATATATCTACAAAGTGAAAGTGAAGTTATCTATCAAGGCGCCTGGAGTTCGACAACCGCCTAGGGCACGCTGAAAATAGGTATCTACAGCAGGGTCAATGGCAGTGTGCGAGGTCAAGGCGATTAGCTTTAGGCCTAGGGCTTCGTAGAGGCTCTCGTCCCAGCGCATATCTTTGATGGGGCCAACGATCTCACCGTTTTCTACCCAGAAACAGGCGTAACGGGTCATGCCGGTCACTCGGGCGGAGACCGGGTCGCTCCAGTTCAGGTAGTGCAGGTTGGACAGGTACAGGCCGGTGCCGAGTTGCTGCAACACATCTTTTTCGTCCAGGGTGCCCGGCGCCACATCAAGCGCGCGTGGCCCTTCACTGGCGCTGGCCCCGTTGGAGGGAAGCCCGAATTCCTTGCTGGTCCGGGCACTGACCAGCAGCGCCGAAATGGTGCCGGCCGTGATCAGGGGCAGCACTTCCGCAGACACCTCACCCAGGTCATTGAACCGCGGCGTGAGCCCCAAGCCAAAGTTCTCGCTGACATGCAACTGCGCAGACAGGCTGCACTCTTTGTCTGCCATCTTCTTAAAAGGGCTGCGGCCCTGTTTCCAGGCGGAGGCCGACAGCGCACCCCAACCTAACAGTCCCAGCAGATCGGCCAACGCGCGTGGCGCAAGGTAGGTCCGATAACGGCCCGGCTTGACAGTCTGCAGCGGCTTGGCCATCAGCTTGAGCAGGTGGCCGCTGTGTGCAAGGTTGGCGGCCCAATGCGCTTGCTCCCAGTGTGCGCCGGCGTAGCTGGCCTTGACGGCGCGGGCGTCGTCATAAAGCGAATAATCCATAAAGAAGGACTGGGTCGCAAACCAGTGGCGCTGGCCTTTGGAATTGCGGTTGGCCCTGATGATAAAGCCCGCAGCGTACAGCCCAGCCAGATCGCAGCCTTGCGCCGGCCCCACCACCGCGTCAACGACTTCAGCCACAGGCAGCAGGGTGCCACTAAAGGTTTCGTCGCTGCTGCCGTGGTTTTCCAACGGCACCTGGTGTGGGTCTGGCGGCAAAATCGCCAACTCCGCGCGACAACGAGCCAGCAGCTCCAACATGGCGGGGCAATCGGCCTCTATGTTCCCAGACAGAGTGCGGCTCATCTCGACGCTGCGCCCCGCGCCCTGCAGCTGCAGCGTCATGCTGAGCTGCTCCACACAGGTGTTCTGGCGCACCTGGTTGCGGTTGAAGCGGACAAAGAGCGTCTCCTCGGCAATCAAGTTCAGCGTGGCCGCTTCGTCTCCCTGAAGGGCCGCCAGCACCGAATCGGCCACGCAATCAAAGGCCAGCCGCGTCTGGTCAACAAATTTAGCTGTACTCATGACTGACCTCCAAATACTTCTACACCGCGAAAGAGGCAGGGGGGCGATGCATGCCCGACGCGTATAACTTGACTCGGCTCCCCCTTACCGCAATTAGGTGTGCCATACGTTGCATCGCTCTGGCCCACGGCGCTCAGGCGACTCCAGAAATCAACCGTCACACCCCGGTAGTTGGGGTTGCGCACCACGCCGGCCAATTGGCCGTTCTTGATCAACTGGCCATGCTCGCAGCCGAACTGGAATTTATTGCGATAGTCGTCAATCGACCAAGACCGGTTGCTGGACATCAGGATGCCGTCTTCTACCGAGGCTATCATCTCATCCAGGGTAGAGCTGCCAGGCTCCAGGTTCACGTTGGCCATGCGGTCAATCGGCGCCCGGTTCCAGGAGGCCGAGCGGAAGTTGGCCACACCGGGCAGGCCGGAGCGTTCCTGGGATTCCAGCGATCCCAAGCCACGCTTTAGTATTCCACCTTCAATCAGCCGTTCGCGCCGCGCCGGATTGCCGCCATCGTCAAATCCGTAACTGGCCATGGCATTGGCTTTAGCCGGGTCGAAGCTGATGTTCATCAGCGCGGAGCCATAGCGCAGCCTGCCGAAGTCAGCAGGCTGCACAAAGCTCCAGCCGGCGTAGTTGCGCTCGTCGCCTAGAATGCGGTCGAGTTCCAGCGGATGGCCGACCGATTCGTGGATCTGCAGCATCATTTGGTCGGGCATCAGGATCAGGTCCATGCGGCCGGATGGGCAGTTGGGTGCAGCCAATAGCTCCAGCGCCTCGGCTGCTACCCGCAGACCCTCCTTCGCAAAGACGGTCGGGTCAAACACCTCGCCGCCATGCTGGCCACTCAGGCTCCAACTGCGGCTTTGGGATTGCAGGCCCTGTGCCGCAGTTGCCACCACGCTAATGTCCACGATGTCAAAGTGCTGGCTGGTGTGCGTGCCGCTGGTGGTGAAATAGTCGATCTGCGTCTGCACCAGCATGGCGCTTGCAGCACGGTTAACGATTTTCGCGTCGATGGCCATGGCCCCGGACGCCTCCAGCAGGCATTCCGTAATGCGTGCCAGTGGCATGGCATGCAATCGGGTTTTCGCCGTGCTTTCGTAGGCGCCTTGCACATTGATGCGTTGGGCTTCTGTAAAGGCATGCACCTTGTGCGCGCTGGTGGCCCGGGTGGTGGCAAGCGCCTGGTCAAAGGCCCGCTGCAGGCCCGCGAGGCTGAGATCGGCCGTGGCCGCATAACCAAAGTGCCCGTCGATAAGCACCTCGCACATCACGCCCTCTTCTAAGCTAATAGCGTTTTTGTCGGGCGCGTCGTTGCGCACGCAGCGCGATTGCGTGATTTCGCGTGAATATCGCAAGCCCGCCCAGGGAGCCTCCCTACGGGCATATGCAAGAGCCGATAGAAAATCTACTTTTTTCATAACATTTAAAAATAGCTTATCAATTATTAATAATACCAAAAATTTATAAATAATTTTATGTTAATTAATTTAATGTGACTACTCCAACGCAAGGAACGCGGGCGATCCATCGATACACAACGACTCAGGACCAACTCAATATCCATACTTAATAGAGCAGTGCTGTGTCCTGCTTGCTCTGGCAAGACACAGTAGAGGACCAGTAATTAAAGACACATCAAGCGTTGGCAGCAAAAGACCGATGAAATACGGCTAACTGATAGCACGTGGAGAACGTCTTGTGAAGGCTTAAACGCTGGATGGTATTGACATTCTTCTTTATGCACCGGAAATTTAATGTGGCGACAGCAATAAGTCTGCAGGCATTTGCCAACAATCTCAGCGAACAACCCAGTAAAATTAAAAAAACCGCTCGTCGCGCAGCACCTGCAAAACGTCCGAGCGGAACTCGCGCCCATACAAGATCAGCACCACCAGTGCAGCAGCAGCTATCAAGGCAAAGGGGGAGAAAAACCAAGCCATGGCGGCAAATGAAAAATAGTAGGCCCGCAAGCCGTCGTTGAAGGTCTCAGCCGCCGCTCCCACCAAGGCCCCTGCCCGGTTGGCCATCGCTTGGCGGTCGTGCATGCCCTTCGCGAACTCTTGCGATGGCGGCATGGCGCCAATCACCAAAGCAACAAAGGTGTATTGCCGCATAGACCAAGAAAAGCGAAAAAAGGCATAGACAAAGATCCCCATTAATACCAAGATCTTGAACTCAAATACCAGCATCGGGGTTTGAGTGGCAAACGGAATTTCCCGCACCAACTCAGCAGCTTTGTCGGTGGTGCCCATTAAAGCCAACAATCCACCAATGATGATGATCGTAGTGGATGAGAAAAAAGAAGGCGTGTGCGACAGATTTTGGGTAATCAAACCATCAAGCATGCGCGGGTCACGCGCCGTGGCTTGCAGCATCCACAGGCATCGGTAGCGGTTGGTAGTGGCAATCAGAGAGCGCTCGTGACGCCCCCCGAATTTGGCAAACAAGGCGTAGCCAATCCACATTGCAAAAAAAGTGCCCATGGCCAACCAATCGACCAGGGGCAAGAGGGTGATGATTTTCATCACCAGATAGTACCAAGCTCAACCAGACCAGTCTGGCCATTAAGTCTAACCCGCCTGCGACTGCAACTTTTAAATCGCAGGCACTTAGCAATGGTGCTCACTATTACTTGCTTGCGCTGCAAACTCTGGTGGAATTTAACCACAAACAACTGTAAGCCCGATCTCACGTTGACAGTGTAGAGCCTTGATCCGATGGCTCGTGTAACCACATTAGGTAAACGACTGCGAACAGCAAATAGGCAGAAACATGCATTGGTTGTGCAGACTTAGCGCCTGTCGCTCACAGAGCCCGACGTTGTGGTCGAAATGATCTCCAGCGATGTTCAGATTCTCTTTACGCTGGCCCGGGCATCAGGACTGAGCTAGGAGCGAGGGAAACTCGGCGAGATCATCGTAGTGAGCAGTGATGATGCCTCTCAAAGGCGTCCATGAAAATGCGCATCGCGTGCCTAAAAAAATTATCCAGCGCATATGCACCGCAACCCCGCATTGAGGCGGCAAACAAGTTGATCTAAACCTTATTCTGCCCGGAGGTGTTGCATTAAGCAACGTCAAGTTCAGTTAAATAGGGCCGGGGCCGCGCAAGCAGACCCAGGCCTCAAAACATGATCAAGCCCGCAGTTTGGCGGCCATGGTGGCCACGCGTTCACCGTAGGCTTTGGCAGTATCCAGATCGCCTTGAGGAATGTCCTCCGCAGGGCTGGTGGGACCGACCTGGGCCATCACTCCGGAGTTGGAGCCGATGCGGTTGATAGTGCCATCGTTCATGGAAGGTTGACCGACCCAAATCATGGCTTGCTGCATGGCCAAAGTCATGAAGTACTGAATGGTAGACAGCTTGTCGCCGCTTGGACTGGCCGAGATGGTGAAGCCGCCCGCAACTTTGTCTTTCCACGCGCTGGTGAACCAACGCTTGGAAGTTGCATCGGCAAATTTCTTGAACTGCCAAGAAGCCATACCCATGTAAGTGGGCGAGCCAAAAATAATAGCGTCGGCTGCGTCCAATGCTTCCCAATCGGCTTCAGTAATATTGCCATCTGCATCAATGGAAATCACTTGGGCGTTCGCGCCTTCGGCGACGAATTGAGCGACGCGCTGGGTGTGGCCGTAGCCAGAATGAAAAATAACAATGGTTTTGGCCATGAAAACACTCCTGAGAAAAAAGTTGAGAGCGGGGTTAAGAAAAAGAGGAATTGAAAATTGAGAGTGACTGAGCAATCAAGTCAAGGTGCCAAGTCAAACACGAGCACCTCGGCCGCTTGGCCTTTGCTCAGGGTGAGCAAGCTTTCACCCTCGATCAGGGCCGCATCGCCGGCTTGCAGCACTTGGCCGTTAACCTGCAACTGGCCCTGCACCAAATGCACATAGGCTTTGCGCGCCGGGTTGAGCGCCAAGGTGGCAGACTCAGCGCCGTCAAATAAACCAGCATACAAAGCTGCGTCGGCTGAAATCTTCACAGCGTGGCCCTCGCCCGCTGGCGAAGCCACCAACTGCAATTGGCCGCGTTTTGCAACGGAGGGAACCGTTTTTTGTTCGTAGCTGGGCTCAATGCCCATGACATTGGGCTCGATCCAGATTTGAAAGAAATGCGTCTGTTGGCCTTCGGCGTGATTGAACTCGCTGTGCATCACGCCTTTGCCCGCGCTCATGCGCTGCACATCGCCAGGCGGAATGCCTTTGACGTTGCCCATGCTGTCTTTGTGCGCCAAATTACCCGAAAGCACGTAGCTGATGATTTCCATATCGCGGTGACCATGCGTGCCAAACCCTTTGCCAGATGCAATGCGGTCCTCGTTTATCACACGCAAATTGCCCCAGCCCATGTGCGCAGGATCGTAATAACCGGCAAACGAAAAGCTGTGAAAGGATTTTAGCCAGCCGTGATCGGCATAGCCACGCTCGCCACTCGTACGCAAAGTCAACATAGGTCGCCCTTTAAATATCTATTGCTCGACTTTAGGTCACAGCACCCTGCTCAAGGTGGCGAAAATTCGCCCTCAACATTCAATATTTTTGAACTAAACTTACATTACCATGCAAAACCCTCGCGACACTCTGACCCCCGAAGCGCTGGCCATGCTACAAACGATTGGCACGAGTGGCAGCTTTGCCGCCGCCGCACGCGCCTTGGGCCTGGTGCCCAGCGCCCTCACCTACCGGGTGCGGCAAATCGAAGACGCGCTAGATGTATTGCTGTTTGATCGCAGCAGCAAGCAAGCCCAGCCCACCGCCGCAGGTCAAGAATTGCTGCGAGAAGCCACGCGCCTTTTGAGCGATGTGGACTCGGTGGCCAACCGCGTCAAACGCGTGGCTACGGGTTGGGAGGCGGTGCTCACCGTGGCGGTCGACAGCATCGTGGCGCGCAGCGTGGTGATGGAACTGTGTGAGGCGTTTTTGGCGCTGAATCCGCCCACGCGCCTGCGTCTGCGGTATGAAACCCTGTCTGGCACGCTCAACGCCCTGACCTCGGGCCATGCCGATCTGGCGCTTGGCGTGCTTGTTACCACGGGGCTGAGCAGTGACATCGCGCACCTGCCTTTGGGGCCGGTGGAGTTTGTGTTTGCCGTGGCGCCGCACCACCCACTGGCCTCGCTGCCTGAGCCGCTGAGTGATGAGGTGCTGCAAAAGCACCGCGCCGTGGCCGTGGCCGACTCAGTTCCGCGAGGCGCCGGATTGACGGTAGGTTTGCTCGGCGGGCAAGACGTGTTTACCGTGCCGGATATGGCCAGCAAACTCGAAGCCCAACTGCGCGGTCTGGGAGGTGGTTTTTTGCCCCTGTCTATGGTCCAGCCGTACCTAGGCAGTGGCCGTTTGGTGGTCAAAAATGTGAGCCGCGCGCAGCGTATAGGGGAAACTCACTACGCGTGGCGAAACAGCCGCAAAGCCGCGCCAGGCAAGGCTTTGCAGTGGTGGCTGGAGCAACTGCAAAGCGAAACAACGCGTCGCGCGCTGCTGCAACCCCAATATCGCGTGTAGAGCGTGTAGAGTAGGTGCATGACAAAACATTTCGCCATCATCGGAGCCGGCATTGCCGGCATCACCTGCGCTCGCACCTTGCTCCAAGCCGGTCACCAAGTGACCGTCTTTGAAAAGAGCAGAGGCGTGGGCGGGCGCATGAGCACCCGCAGCACCCCTTTTGGCAGCTTTGACCATGGCACGCAGTACTTCACTGTGCGCGATGCCCGCTTTGCGCAGGCCATTGAAACTGCTCCCGGCGTGTGCAAGCCCTGGAGCGCCAATGCCGTGCGGGTGCTCGACGCCATGGGTCGCGTGGTGGAAGCTGCCTTGCCGCACCGGGAATCACACTGGGTGGCCAAGCCCGGCATGAACGCCCTGGTCAAAGCCTGGGCCCAACCGCTCGAAGGCCAAATCCAACTCGGCGCCAAGGTGCTGCGTATCGCGCGCGATGCTTTGAACAAAAAACATTGGCAACTGCACACTGAGGGCGAAGACGAAAGTGGGAACAAAACAAACCATGTTTTTGCCGGCTTCGACGGCGTGCTTCTAGCCCAGCCCCCACTGCAAGCCCAAGAACTGCTGCGCACCTCAAACCTAGCCCCTGCGATGGTTAAACCCCTGAACGCGGTGCAAGTGGCCCCCTGCTGGACGTTGATGGTGGCCTTTCCGAACGCCGCCCAGTCCATTACTCTGGGGCCACAGTGGAACGCGGCGCGCAGCAACCACCACCGCGTAGCCTGGCTGGCACGTGAGTCATCCAAACCTGGGCGCAACCAACTGGAGCGATGGACAATCCAAGCCAGCGCCGCCTGGTCACAAGAACACCTAGAAGACGCCCCAGAGCGCGTACAAGCCAAACTGCTCAAAGCGTTCTCTGAAATCACCGGCATCCGCGCAACGCCCGCCCACGCCGATGTGCACCGCTGGCGCTACGCCAAAACCTTGCATCCGCTGGGTAAAACCCATTTATGGGATGCCAAGCAGGGTCTGGGTATTTGTGGCGACTGGTGCATCGGCCACCGCGCAGAAGACGGTTTTGTCTCGGGCCTGGAACTCTCGCTCGCCGTAGCGCACAGCGCGTAAAGCACTGGGCGCATTGATTGAGTAGGTGGTGAGGTGACAGCTTTGGATTGCTCATCCTCTATTGCACCTGCTCCGGCACTCGCACCTACACCGGAACCTGCATGTGCCTCTGCCACTGCCTACGTTGGGCGCTTTGCACCCTCACCCACAGGTCCCTTGCACTCTGGCTCGCTCGTGGCGGCTCTGGCCAGTTGGCTGGACGCCAAAGCAAATGGCGGGCAGTGGCTGGTCCGGATCGAGGACGTGGATACACCGCGCTGCATCCCCGGTGCGGCCGAACTCATCTTGCAACAACTGGCCCAATGCGCGATGCACAGCGACGGTCCGGTGCTTCGCCAGTCTGAACGCAGCGCACAATACCAAGCCGCTTTAGACGCTTTGATCACACAAGGCATGGCCTACCCCTGCGGTTGTTCACGCAAAGAGATTGAGGCCGCGCAAAGCAAGCAGCTAGCACGACACAGCGCGGCCATTTATCCTGGCACATGTCGCCCAAGCCCCTATGGCAAAGGCCTGCAAGGCAAAGCGGCACGCGCTTGGCGTTTGAACATTCAAGCTGTGAGCGACCAACACCACTTACTGGCCAAAACTGAATGGTGTGATGCCCGCCTGGGGCCGCAACAGGAAAACGTTGCCACCGAAATCGGCGACTTTGTGCTGCGCCGTGCCGATGGTCTGTGGGCCTACCAGCTGGCCGTGGTGGTGGATGACGCTTGGCAAGGGATTACCCACGTGGTGCGCGGCGCCGACCTATGCGACAACACGGCCCGACAAATTTTACTTCAACGCGCCCTGGGTCTACCCACGCCGCATTACTGCCATACGCCTTTGGTGCTGGCTGCGGATGGCGAAAAACTCTCCAAACAAAACGGCGCACAAGCACTGGACTTAGCGCACCCTTTGCGCGCCTTAAACGCGGCGGCGGCCCATTTGGGTTTGTCTGCGAAAACATGCCCTGTGCCGCAGGCACTCCTTCAGTGGACAGCTCAGTGGGTTGCGCTTGGATCAAGCCAGTGGCCAGCACATGGATCGGCGCTGCGGCAAGCGCTTTAGATGACCCTCTACAATTTGGTCTTTTGCACCACCCGCTTCGCGCATGACCTCCCCTACTCCGGTCTTACCCTTTCCAGCTTCGGCTGACTTTGCAGAATCGAGCGCTTTGAATAACAGTTCGGCGCCTGCAGTCAAAGCCAAAGGCATCCCCACAGATGTTTACCTGCGCACAGTCAAAAGCTATGTCTTGCGCGCAGGACGCACCACCATTGGCCAAGCCAAGGCCTACGAGCTATATGGCCCCACGAATTTGCTGAACTATCAAGAAGCGCCGCTAGACACGGTTGCGGCTTTTGGCCGCGCGGCGCCAGTGATTTTTGAAATTGGTTTTGGTATGGGTGAGGCCAGCGCGCACATTGCCAAGGTGCGCCCGCAAGACAATTTTTTATGCTGCGAAGTGCACGAAGCGGGCGTGGGCGCTTTGCTCAAGCGCATTGGTGAGCAAGAGCTGCATAACATCCGCATCTTGCGGCATGACGCGGTGCAAGTCATCGACCACATGCTGCCCGAAGGCAGCCTGGACGGCGTGCACATTTTCTTTCCCGATCCTTGGCACAAGACCAAGCACAACAAGCGCCGGCTGATTCAAGCGGCGCTGGTGCGCAAACTGGCGCTGCGCTTGAAGCCCGGCGGTTACCTGCACTGCGCCACCGACTGGCAACCCTACGCCGAGCAAATGCTCGAAGTGATCAGCGCCGAGCCTTTGATGGGGAATACCGCCAGCGCCGAGCAACAAGGCTACGCGCCGCAACCCAACTACCGCCCGCTCACCAAATTTGAAAACCGCGGCCTCAAACTGGGCCATGGCGTGTGGGACCTGGTATTCAAACGAGTCTGAGCATGCCGATTCCAACACGCAACGGTGTAGGCCCCAGTTGCGTGTCGCTGCCAGCCGGCCCTTGGCTCACTGTGCTCGACTTTCTTGTCGAACGCATGCCCGACATCTCAAGACAAGAATGGACCGAGCGGCTGCAAGTCCGATCGGTGCTGAACGAGCAAGGTGAGCCCATCCAGGCCGCACAAGCCTTCACGCCGCACACCCGGATTTTTTACTATCGCCATGTTCCCAACGAAGCCAAACTGCCCTTTGAGGCCAGCATCGTCTACGAAGACGAACGGCTGCTTGTGGCGGACAAGCCCCACTTCATGCCGGTTACGCCAGCCGGACGCTATGTACAGCAAAGCCTGTTAGTGCAATTGAAAAACCGCACCGGCTGCGACGAACTGGTGCCACTGCACCGCATCGACCGCGAAACCGCAGGGTTAGTTTTGTTCGGCAAACGGCCAAATGAGCGTGACGCATATCACGCACTGTTTCGTAATCAGCAGATCCACAAAACTTACCATGCCGTGGCGCCCTACCGGGCTGAAATGTCTTGGCCCAAAGTGCACAAAAGTCGTTTGGTAAACGGCGAGCCTTTTTTTCGCATGCAAGAAGTGCCAGGGTTGGCCAACAGCGAAACCCGCATCAGCCTATTGCGCTATGAAGACGCGAGTGGCTTGTACCAACTGGAACCCGTCAGCGGCAAGCGCCATCAACTGCGCGTGCACATGATGGCGCTGGGCCTGCCTTTGTTAGGCGATTTGTTTTACCCCCAGGTGCTGCGCGCCCCTGATGACCCCGAAGACTTCAGCCAGCCTCTGCAGTTGCTGGCCAAACGCATCAGCTTCGTTGACCCGATGACGGGCATAGAAAAGGCGTTTGAAAGTCGATTGCACTTACTTATGCGTTTGATTTAGCCGATAAAACAAAGGCCGTTGCATTTCATGTGCAACGACCTTCAATCCAAGCACTCCAAAGAAAGAACTAGCTGTTGAGCTGCAACTCCAAGTCGTGCAGAACTTTGTAGCAAGGCAGCACTTGCGCCACGCTGGAATTAGGCTCTCTGCCTTCTTTGATAGCAGCAAAGAACTCACGGTCTTGCAACTCAATGCCGTTCATCGACACATCTACTTTAGACACATCGATCTGCTCTTCTTTGCCGGTGTAGAGGTCATCGTAACGGGCCAGATAAGTGCCGGTATCGCCAATGTAGCGAAAGTATGTGCCCAAGGGGCCATCGTTGTTAAAGGACAAGCTCAGAGTGCAAATCGCACCATTGGCCGCTTGCAGCTGGATGCTCATATCCATCGCAATACCCAAAGCCGGATGAATAGGTCCTTGCACAGCGTTGGCCTTAACAATCGGGCTACCGGCTTGGTATGCGAACAAGTCCACCGTGTGTGCAGCGTGATGCCACAGCAAGTGATCGGTCCAGCTTCGAGCTTGACCCAGCGCATTCATATTGGTGCGACGGAAAAAGTAAGTTTGCACATCCATTTGCTGGATGTTGAATTCGCCCGCTTTGATTTTGTTATGCACCCACTGGTGACTGGGGTTGAAACGGCGGGTATGGCCGCACATCGCTACCAGACCTTTTGTCTTGGCCGCGCGGACAACTTCTTCAGCGTCTTTCCAGCTGTCGGCCAGCGGAATTTCCACTTGCACATGCTTGCCAGCGTTCAAACAAGCCAAGCTTTGTGCGGCGTGCATTTGTGTGGGCGTACATAAAATCACGGCATCCACGTCGGTTAAAGCCAAGCTCTCAGCCAGGTCGGTGGTCACATGCTGGATGCCGTATTTGTTAGCGACATCTTTGGTTTTCTCCAAATCGCGACTGATCAAAGACACGACTTCAACGCCGTCAATATTCTTGATGCCGTCCAGGTGTTTGATGCCAAAGGCGCCCGCGCCCGCTAAGGCGACTTTGATGGTTTTGCTCATGTTTCTCTCCAAAAATTTATGTGTAGGAGCTTACCTAAAAGCGATGATTTTTATGTTGCTGGCGAGCCTCAAATTGCATCGCCAGCAAGCTGGCATCTAGGGATGCGTCAGGTATTTTCCAAAATCACATGACCCACCGCCGTATTGCTGGCTGGTACATGATAAAAGCGATGACGCAGCTTGGGCGCAGGGCCTGTAACTTGACCGTCGTTGATGTCGCTCATTGCGCCTCTAGCGATCAGCCACATCACCAGCTCAATGCCCTCGCTGCCGGCTTCGCGCACATAGTTGATATGCGGCGTGTTAGCGCAAGTTACCGGGTCGTTAATCAGCTGATCGAGCCAGGCGTTGTCCCACTCGCGGTTGATCAGGCCCGCACGCGCGCCCTGAAGCTGATGGCTCATACCACCCGTGCCCCAGATATGCACGTGGATGTCATCGTCATAACTCTCAATCGCTTTGCGAATTGCTTGGCCAAGTTTGAAACAGCGCTGACCGCTGGGCACGGGGTACTGCACCACGTTGACAGCGAACGGGATCACCGGGCAAGGCCAGGCGTCTTTCACCGGATCCAGCTCGCCGCACATCAATGACAGGGGTACGGTCAGACCATGATCCACGTCCATCTTATTGACTATGGTCAGGTCAAAGTCCTGTTGGATCACACTTTGGGCAATATGCGAAGCCAGCTCGGGGTGGCCTTTAACCACAGGCACAGGGCGAGGGCCCCATCCCTCATCGGCGGGGGTGAACTGGGCGGCCGTACCGATGGCAAAAGTAGGAATCATGTCCAGGCTAAAGGCGGTAGCATGGTCGTTGTAGACCAAGAAGATCACATCAGGCTTGTTGTCCTTCATCCATTGTTTGGAGAACTCATAACCGGCAAACAGCGGCTTCCAATAGTCTTCTTGAGTTTTGCCCAGGTCCATGGCCGCACCGATGGCGGGAACATGCGAAGTGAAAACGGATGCGGTAATTTTGGCCATATTCAGGCTCCCTTTTTATGTTGGGCTGCGCCTTGGGGTTGGTTGTGCGCTTGCGCATCGCCGTTTTCGCCCACATAGCGATTGCCTTCAGCGCTGCGCCCACCGCTGATCATCATGTTGCGGTACTCCGCTTCGGTCATGCCAGTCATGGAACCTGCCATTTGCTGGAAGCTCAAGCCATCGGTGGCGCCGATTTTGGCGAGAAAATAAATATTGCCGCCGGTGCGCATGCACCAGTTCAAATCGCGCGCCAGCACGGCCTGCTTTTGCTCTTCGCTCATGGCCCACTCGTCCAGGTATGCGCGCTCATTGGCCTTGAAGCGCTCACGGTTCTCAGCCTTCATCAGGGACATGCAAAACTGGTTGATCCAGTAGCCTTTGCGTGATTGCTCGGCATCAAAAATGATGGTGCCGGGCACATCCAAATAGGGTTTATCTAGAGCCATCTTGAAACTTTCGGGTCAGTTGGATTGTTTTGTGTAGGAGCGGATTCAGTAGACGCCCGCCTGCAGGCGAATACCTTTTGACGCAACGAAGTAAGCACCGGCAAGACATGCTCCTTGATGGCGGTGTATCAAGCCTGCTCTTCCTGCCAGTACAAACGCATCGGGTTGTCGACCAGCAGTTTGCGCTGCAACTCAGTTGTTGGCGCGATATGCGGGATGAAATCCACCAACAGGCCGTCGTCAGGCATGTGGTCTTTCAAGTTGGGGTGAGGCCAGTCAGTGCCCCATAGCACGCGATCAGGAAACTCTTCGACGATGCGTTTGGCAAATGGAATTACATCCGCGTAAGCGTTTTGCTCACCGCTCAAAGCCTTGGGGCCGGTGACGGACAAACGCTCGGGGCAAGACACTTTGCTCCAAACATTGCTGTGTTCGCGCATGAACTTTTGAAAGAGCGCAAATTGCGGGCCGTCCACCGGCAACGACACGTCAGGCCGGCCCATGTGGTCCACCACGACGGTGGTGGGCAGCGCGGTGAAAAAGTCCCACAGTTCGGGCAAGTCAACCGCTTCAAAATAAATCACCACATGCCAGCCCCATTTGGCAATGCGACTAGCGATTTCCATTAATTCGTCTTTAGGCGTGAAATCCACCAGCCGTTTGACAAAGTTAAAGCGCACGCCGCGCACACCAGCGTCATGCATGGCTTGAATCTCTTGGTCGGTCACGCTGCGCTTGACGGTGGCCACGCCGCGCGCTTTGCCGCCAGAGTTGAGCAGCGCGTCAACCATGGCGCGGTTGTCGGCGCCGTGGCAGGTGGCTTGCACCACCACATTACGCGCAAAGCCCAAGTGGTCGCGCAGCGCATACAGCTGAGCCTTGGATGCATCGCAGGGCGTGTATTTGCGCTCGGGCGCAAACGGGAATTCAGCGCCCGGGCCAAACACGTGGCAATGGGCGTCCACTGAGCCAGTCGGCACGGTGAAACGGGGCTTACTAGGACCGGTAAACCAGTCTATCCAACCAGGGGTTTTTTCAAATTTCATGATCTTCTCTCGTCAGTCTCTTTGGTCAGTTAATCGGGTTTGATATTGGCTTCGCGCACCAACTTTTCGTAGCGCACACGCTCGGAATGGATCAGATTCGTAAACATCTCAGCGCTGCCAGGCACGACTTCGCCGCCAACGCCGCTCATGCGCTCACGCACCTCTTTGGTTTGCAATGCTTTTTGCACTTCAGCGTGCAGTCGCGCCACGACGGGCTTTGGCGTAGCGGCTGGGGCAACCAAGCCATACCAGACTGAAGCCTCAAAGCCAGGGAAGCCGGACTCGGCAATGGTGGGGACTTCTGGAAAATTGGCGCTGCGGTTTGGGCTCAGTACCGCCAGAACTTTCAAGCGGCCGCTGCGCACCTGGGGCAAAGCCTCTAGCGCGTTGATGGCAACCAATGGCACTTGGCCGCCAATGGCATCGGTGATGGCGGGTGCGCCGCCGCGATATGGGATGTGCTGCAAGTCAATGCCTGCAGCACGGGCAAACAACTCAATCGCCATATGAGGTGTGGAGCCGTTGCCGGGCGAGCCATAAGCGATGCTGTTGGGCTTGCCTTTGGCCGCCTCAATCAATTGCTTGACGCTGGCATAGGGGACATTGGGATTGGCGGCAATCACCACCGGCACGCGGCCGATCAGAGACACGGCAACCAGTTCTTTTTCGGCATCAAAAGGCACCGGCTGATACAGCGACATATTCGCTGCGAGTGCGTTGGCAGCCATCAATAAGGTGTATCCATCGGCCTCGGCGGCGATCACCGATTTCACAGCGATGTTGGTACCCGCGCCGGGTTTGTTTTCCACCACAAAGGGTTGGCCCAGGGCGCCAGATAGGCTTTGCCCTATAGTGCGCGCCACCACGTCGACCGCACCGCCCGCGGCATAACCCACCACCACTTTGACCGGCTTGCTAGGGTACGCAGCAGTTTGCGCCATGCTCACCGAAGCTAGGCCTGTGGCCGCTGCAAAGGCCAAAGCCCATTTTGCAAATTTCATTCAAGTCTCCTATGAAATATTTATTTGAAAGGTTCATTCTGTTTTAGCCAGGCCACGCAAACCTGCGCGGTCAGCCATGCGGGTCAACTGGCCAGAGCCGGTGACTTGATCGGCAAAGGCGGCCAAGAAAGCCTGCCCCGCTTCGCGGCCCTTGGGTACGGCGATGGCTAGATTTTCCAGACCCCATCGGTCATCAGAAACTTTGAAGTCAGGCAGCTTTTCGCGCATCTCAAACAAGATTCCTTTGTTGGTAGCAAAAGCGTCAAGCTGACCAGTACGCAGCAATTGCTGCGCCACCTCAAGAGAAGCCACGGGCACAATCTGCGCTTTTTTGAACTGCTGCGTCAACACGCCCTGCGACGAGCTGCCCTGACTCACGCCTACGCGCATACCGACGCGGTCAACCTCCACAAAACGGGTGACTGTTGAGTTGGGCGGTAAAAGCAAGCCCAGCTCCAACTGCACCAAGGTGCGAGTGAAATCCACATCTTGCGCGCGGGCGGGAGAGGCGTTGGTGAAAGTCATGTCCACTTGGCCGCGCTGAATTGCGGTGATGATGTCGGCCACCCGCGCAAACTCAACCACCTGTACCGGCACGCCCATCTGCTGACCCATGAGCTGGCCCAGCGCCAAGGCTACGCCTGAGCGTTCACCCGTTTGAGGATGGATCACCAGCGAGGTGGGGCTGCCGGGGTAGACGCCCACGCGCAATGTGCCTGTGGGGGCCAGTGCTTGTCGAGCCGACGTCGAAACCGGGACCGCTAGCGCAACGGGAGCCGCGGGGGTTACAGGAGCGACTAAAAAAGGCGCGCAGGCTGACAACCACAGCGCCAAGCCCAGCATGGCAACACGAAACGCAGACGTCATTTGGTATCTTTGCGTTACATCAGTCGATGTACTTCAGACCTGCTGCTGCCAAGGGCTCGCGCATCTTGTACATGTCCAGGCCCAGCACGCCAGCAGCAAACTTCTCGCGCTTTTCACCTTCAAAACTTTCGCGCTTCTCGGCGGCGTCGGCAACTTCCTGCGCGCGTGCAGCGGGCACAACGACGATGCCATCCACATCAGCAATCACCACGTCACCGGGTTTGACCTGCGCACCGGCGCAGACGACGTCGATGTTTACAGAACCCAGCGTGGCCTTGATGGTGCCTTTGGAATTGATGGCGCGGCTAAAAACAGGGAAGCCCATTTTTTCCAACTCATCCACATCGCGCACGCCGCCGTCAATGATCAGACCCTTGGCGCCTCGCGCCTGAAAGCTAGTGGCCAAGAGGTCGCCAAAGAAGCCATCAAAGTTGTCGGTGGTGCAAGCAGCTACGACCACGTCGCCTTGTCTGAGTTGTTCAGCGGCCACATGCATCATCCAGTTGTCGCCCGGTTGCAGCAACACCGTCACGGCCGTGCCGCACATGCGCGCGCCTTTGTAGACTGGACGCATATAGGTTTTCATCAAACCCACGCGGCCCATAGCCTCGTGGATGGTGGCCACGCCGAAGCGCGAGAGTTTTTCGACAGCCGCCTTGTCAGCGCGGACGATGTTGCGATACACAACGCCAAGTTCATACATGGTTTATTTGCCTTTCAAAGTCAGTTGCGCATCCAGGCGAGAGAAAACGCGACGCGCGTTTCCTTCATAAATTTGGAAGCGGTCTTCGTTGCTTAAAATCTTGCTCGACTCGATGTAGCGCTTGGTGTCGTCGTAGTAGTTGCCAGTTTGCGGGTCTATGCCGCGCACCGCGCCGATCATTTCGGAGGCAAACAGCACGTTCTTCACCGGGATCACAGTGTTCAACAAATCGATGCCAGGCTGATGGTAGACGCAGGTGTCAAAGAAGATGTTATTGAGCAAATGCTCTTCCAGCAAAGGCTTTTTCAGCTCTTGAGCCAGACCACGGAAACGGCCCCAGTGGTAAGGCACAGCGCCACCGCCGTGGGGAATCAAAAACTTCAGCGTCGGAAAGTCTTTGAACAAATCGCTGGTCAGGCACTGCATAAAGGCCGTAGTGTCGGCGTTCAGGTAATGGGCGCCAGTGGTGTGAAAGCAGGCGTTGCAGCTGGTGCTCACGTGGATCATGGCGGGAATGTCGTACTCCACCATCTTTTCATAAATGGGGTACCAGGCTTTGTCGGACAGCGGGGGCGAAGTCCAGTGACCGCCCGAAGGATCGGGGTTCAGGTTGATGCCAACATTACCGAACTGCTCCACGCACTTGACCAGTTCAGGGATGCAGGTGGCGGGGTCGACACCTGGCGACTGGGGCAGCATGGCCGCAGGCACAAAGTTGTCGGGGAAAAGTTGTGCCACGCGAAAGCACAGCTCATTGCAAATTGCCGCCCAAGTGGCTGAGACATTGAAGTCGCCAATGTGGTGAGCCATGAAGCTGGCACGGGGGCTGAAGATCGTGATGTCCGAGCCGCGCTCTTTCATCAGACGCAGCTGGTTGTTTTCGATCGTTTCGCGCAACTCGTCGTCGCTGATTTTCAGATCCGAAACTTTGGGCATCAGCACTGGGTCTTTGATGCCCGCAATTTGCTGGTTGCGCCAATTTTCTAGTGCTTTGGGGGCCGTGGTGTAGTGACCGTGGCAATCGATGATCAAGGGGTTTTTCATGGCACGTCTCATAGATAAAAGGACTCCATCGATTGTGGCGCCCCACCA
>CANGEG010000022.1 GCA_947452725.1 Comamonadaceae bacterium
CGGTTATGACGGCCTGATCTACTCCATCGGCTTTTTGGTCGGCTGGCCCGTGATCACCTTTTTGATGGCTGAAAAACTGCGCAACCTGGGCAAGTTCACCTTTGCCGACGTGGCCGGTTACCGCTTTCAACAAACCCCCATTCGCGCCTTTGCGGCCTCCGGCACACTGGTGGTGGTGGCCTTTTATCTGATCGCTCAGATGGTGGGCGCCGGCTCCTTGATCAAACTGCTGTTCGGTCTAGAGTACTGGATTGCGGTGGTGATCGTTGGGGTGTTGATGATGGTGTATGTGCTGTTCGGCGGCATGACCGCCACAACCTGGGTGCAGATCATCAAGGCCGTCATGCTGCTGTGCGGAGTAAGCTTCATGGCCTTCATGGTATTGGCTGAGTTCAACTTCAGCCCTGAAGCCTTGTTTGCCAAAGGCGTGGCCGTGAAAACGGCCATTGCCGCCAATGCAGGCAAGAGCCCTGAAGATGCGGCCAAAGCCGGCCTGTCCATCATGGGCCCCGGCGGCTTCATCAAAGACCCGATCTCTGCCATCTCATTCGGTATGGCCCTGATGTTCGGAACCGCTGGGTTGCCTCACATCTTGATGCGCTTCTTCACCGTGCCCAACGCCAAAGAAGCACGCAAGTCCGTGTTTTGGGCGACCACCTGGATCGGTTACTTCTATGTGCTGATCTTCATCATCGGCTTTGGTGCCATGACCCTGGTGCTCACCAACCCTGAATTGGCCGACACAGCCAAGGGCGTGATCAACGGCGGCGCAGGGACCGCCAATATGGCAGCGGTCCTGGTGGCCAAAGTGGTGGGCGGTGACGTGTTCTTCGGCTTCATCTCAGCCGTGGCTTTCGCGACCATCTTGGCCGTGGTGGCGGGCTTGACCTTGTCGGGCGCTTCAGCCGTATCTCACGATCTGTACGCCACCGTCTTCAAAGGCGGCAAGGCTGACAGCGCTGCTGAGTTGCGCGTATCGCGTTACACCACCGTGGCTTTGGGCATTGTGGCTGTGGCCTTGGGCATTGCGTTTGAAAAGCAAAACATCGCCTTCATGGTGTCCTTGGCCTTTGCAATCGCCGCCTCCGCCAACTTTCCCGTGCTGTTTTTGTCCATGCTGTGGAAGGGTTGCACCACCCGCGGCGCCGTCACAGGTGGCTTTTTGGGTCTGATCTCGTCGGTGGGCCTGACGGTCGTATCGCCTGCCGTTTGGGAGGCGACCTTGGGTTACCCTAAAGGTTCGGCATGGTTCCAGTACAGCTCGCCTGCGCTGTTCTCCATGACCATCGGCTTTGTGGGCGTGTGGCTGTTCTCCGTTTTGGACAACAGCGAGCAAGCCAAGAAAGAGCGCGCCGCATTTGAAACGCAGCAAGTGCGCTCCGAAACCGGTCTGGGCGCATCGGGCGCATCGGGTCACTGACCTGATCGGGCATGAGAAAAACCGGGTGTCAATGTCG
This sequence comes from Comamonadaceae bacterium, assembly GCA_947452725.1. Lineage (GTDB taxonomy): Bacteria > Pseudomonadota > Gammaproteobacteria > Burkholderiales > Burkholderiaceae_C > Limnohabitans_A. Next base: position 1,458 of record CANGEG010000022.1, read on the forward strand.
CCCGGTTTTTTTCGTCTGCACTTTTCTATCGTGCCAACGCCTATGACTCGAACTGCGGTTATTTAGTCAAAAGATGGCGCAGCTTGATGAAGGCCAAGCCGGCCATGATCGCGTCGTTCACCGGGTTGTGCGCCTCGCGCAGAGGCAATCCCAAATCGTGCATCAAGGTGGCCAGCCGCAAATCGATGTCCGGCGATGACTGGCGCTGCATGGCGTTCATTTGCCCCATCTTGTAGTTGTAATAAAGCGCCGAGACCTCAATTTTCCGCTGCGGCAAGCCCCATCCCAGCAGGGGAAACACCACGCGGTTCAGCATGGCAACATCAAACTCTAGGTAGTAGCCCACCAAAGGGCGTGAGCCAATGAAATACAGTAAGCGCTTGACCGCATCATCGGCCGGCAGACCGTCCACCACGTCTTTCTCGCGCAGGCGATGAATGCGGATGCTTTGCGCGGACACCTTGCCCTGAGGCCGCACCAACACCTCAAAGCGCTCGCTGGCCAAGATGCGATCACCCACGATGCGCACAGCCCCGATCGACACGATCTCGTCCACACCCACTTTGAGGCCGGTGGTCTCACAATCCAACGACACCCACTCATCGGGCGGCGGCGGCTCCAGCAAGAAGGCAAACTCCGGCAAGCCAATGTGATACAGCAGCCAGCGCTTGCGCAAGGCTTGCCACAGGCTTTTGACCGGAACGCCCATCACAGCACATCCAGCCTAAAGTGCAAACGCAAAAAGGCTTTGAACTGACGCACCACGGCCAACGCGTCTTTGAGCAAATCGCGGTCCAGCGTCGTGAGCCGGCTCATGTCGACTAGGCCACTTACGGCCTGGTCACGCTCCAACTCCATCAAGCCCGCGTGCAGTTTGATGCCCATGAGAAACTGCAAGCACTGGGCCCAGTCGCTCGCTTGCGAAGCGCTGATCACGCCCTTGGCGGCCAAAGCATCAAGCCGAGCCACGGTATTGGTCTCGCAAAGTCCAGCTTGAAACGCCAAACTGCGCACTCCATGGACCAGAGGAAAGATGCCTTCTTTTTTCAGGTGCAGACCGCTGGGTGCGTCACCCCGGTGCATAAAGCGATTCCACCAGCCCTGGCTGGTGCCAAAGGCGTCAATGGCCACCGCAAAGCGGGCCAGCAAGGCATCGCTGTGGGTGGCGTTGTTGCGCGCGCCTTGCTGCAGCTGTGCCAGCAAAGTGGCGTCGCCCGAGACCGCATGCGCGTCCAAAAAAATCGCCAGATTCATCAAGGCGCTCGCGTCAGGCATCAACAGCCATTGGCGAACTTCATGGGCAAAGTCGGTCACCGACTTGCGCCATGGCGCTTGACTGACCATGATGCCGCCCGGACAAGGCGGGTAACCAAACTGCGCCAATGCGGCAGAAAAGCGCTCGCAAATTTCGGCCAGATCGGCTGGCGGCGCGTAGCCTGCTCGCCAGACCAGGGCATTGTCTTGGTCGGTTTTGAGCAACTGCTCGCCGCGTCCTTCGCTTCCCATCACAAACAAGCAGCTGTTTTGCACCAGCTCCGCCGGCGCAATCAGCTGCCAGGTGCGATCAAACAGGCGCGCCTGCAGGTCCTGCACCAGGCGCGCCAGCAACCCCACGCGGGTGCCGCTGCGGTACAAGCTGGTGATCATGCGCGGAATGTGCTGCGCGGCGAGCACCAAGGACTCCAGGTCGGTTGCCGCATCGATCTGCAGCGCAATCAAATGCGAATGATTGGCCAAGAAACTGAAAACGTCCAAAGTCTCCAACAAACCCAAGACCTGAGCACCCTCGGCCACCACCACGCGGTGAATGCGGTGCTGCGTCAACAGCGCCAGCACATCGCCCATTTGGTCCGATGGACGCACCTGAATCAATTCAAAGCGCGACCATTCGCGCACCGGCATTTGCGCCAGCGGGCGGCCATCGAGCACGGCGTGCTGCAAAGCCGTTTGGGTGAAGATGCCCAGCGCCGGCGGCTGCTGCTGCCGGTCTTCAACCAGCACCGCGCTTGCATCTTTCTCGCGCATTAAGCGCACGGTCGACAGCAGGTCCAGATCGGCATCGACCATGTGGGCTGGCCGCAAAAAAGCCTCGTCTACGCGGGACAAAGACAGGGAGCGCATCTCATGCGCGCTGGAGCGCCCGGCAGCGGCCAACAGCTTTTGACCCAAGTCAGAAAACAGCAGTGCACCAAAGGTGGTGTTCTCTGCAATCAAGGCCATCACGGCCTCGCGCGGTAACTGGTAGGCGATCAGCTCCTCGCTGGCCACAAATCGGTGACTGGAGCGCCCAGCCACCAAGGCGCGGCCATCCCACACATCTTCAGGCCCGTGCGTGGCAAGCGTCTCATCTCCCTGCATCTGCGTGACATAGCCTTTGATATTCACCCAAAGGCAGGTGGTGGGCGCGCCGGCCTCCAGCACCACCGTGCCTTCGGGGTAATAGACCACGTCGATGCTGGCGCGCAAGCGCGCTTGCTGCTCGGGCGTTAGGGCATCGAAGGGGGACAGCGAAAAATTGAACGCACTGGGCATGGTGGGGCAGCTTTCTTGCAATGGCCCATTGCACCCCTTGGGCCTTGCTTTAGGCTTGCGGTTAGCCTGCCGCGGCTTGCGCCCTGCCCGCGCCTTGCGCGAAGCTTGATGTGCATCAAATTTTCAGGGGCCACTCAGGTCTTATGACCGATGCAGAGCGCATCACCGATGCAGGGCCATGCCAGGCGCAGGCCTTAGGACAAGCGCAGCTCGTGCATGCGGGTGAACACCCGCTGTGCGCCCGCTTGAACCAGGGGCTCGTGCGCGGCCGGCGCCGCCGCATAGGCCCAAACTGTGGCCCCAGCAGCCACACCGGCGGTGATGCCCACGGTGGTGTCTTCGATCACCAGGCAACGCGCCGGCTCGATGTGCAAATGCGCAGCAGCGGCCAAGTACACGTCGGGATACGGTTTGCTGCGCGCCATCTCATGTCCGCTGAAAATGCGGCCTTCAAAGAACTCATGCAAGCCCACTTGCTTGAGCATCATCTCGACCTTGAAACGGTCTGCACCCGAGGCCACCGCGATGCGCCCCTGACAATGGTCATGCAAATGCGCCACGGCATCGTGCACGCCGTCGATCGCAGTGATACTGGCTTGCAAGCGCACATTGCGCCGCTCAAAGAACGTTTGCAGCCATTCCTCAGTGAGTGGCTGAGCGGTGTGCGCTTCAATGGTGGCGCGCTGGCTTTTGACCGTGTGCCCGACAAAGCGCTGCATGCATTCGGCCAAGCTCATGCGCCAGCCCTGCTCTTCAAACATGTCCCGCAACACGCCGCAGGTGATCGACTCGCTGTCGACCAGCACGCCGTCACAGTCAAACAAAATGGCTTCAAATTTCATGAAGGCAATGATACGGGTTCACGTCAAGCCGAATAAGTCGTCCAAGCGGGCTATCCGGTTTATACGGGCTGTCCGGTCTTACCGCGCTGTGGCCTTAAAGCACATCGCCATCCACGTAATACCAACAGCCCTCTTCGCGTACAAAACGACTGCGTTCATGCTGACGCACGGCGCGCCCAGCCAAGCGAAAGCGCGCCACAAACTCCACCTCGGCACGGTCTTCGCCGGTCACGCGGTGCTGCTTGATCTGCAGCCCCAGCCATTGCGCCCCCGCCTCCAGCTCGAGCGTGGCGGGGCGCTGACTGCTGTGCCAGGTGGCCAGCAAGTAAGGCGCATCGCCGTGCACAAAAGCGCTGTAGCGCGAGCGCATCAGGCTTTCGGCATCGGGGGCGGGTTGGCCTGACCGGTAAAGGCCGCAGCACGCCTCAAAAGTAAGCGCTTGGCTTTTGGCTTTCGCTTTGATGGACTGGCGACCACAAGGGCATGCCGGCATGGTTTACAACGCGCGCTGGATGATGATTTTTTGCACGTCGCTGGTGCCTTCATAGATCTGGCACACGCGCACGTCGCGGTAAATGCGCTCGACCGGAAAGTCACTCACATAGCCGTAGCCGCCCAGCGTTTGGATGGCGACGGAGCAGACCTTCTCGGCCATTTCGCTTGCAAACAGCTTGGCCATCGCGGCCTCTTTCAGGCAAGGGCGAGCGGCATCGCGCAGGCTGGCGGCGTGCCAGATCAACTGGCGCGCCGCCTCCAGCTGCGTGGCGCAATCAGCCAAGCGAAAACCCACGGCTTGGTGTTGGAAGATGGGCGCTCCAAAGCTTTCGCGCTGCTTGGCGTAGTCGATCGCCACATCCAGTGCGCTTCGGGCCATGCCCAGGCTTTGTGCGGCGATACCGATGCGTCCGCCCTCCAGAGAGGACAAGGCGATCTTGTAGCCCTCACCTTCTTGGCCAATCAGGTTTTCGGCCGGAATGCGGCACTCGTCAAAGTTGATTTGCGCCGTATCGCTGCTGTGTTGGCCCAGCTTATCCTCGAGTCGCGCCACCACGTAGCCGGGTGCGCTGGTGGGCACCAAAAATGCGCTCATGCCTTTCTTGCCCGCGCCCTTGTCGGTCACAGCAATCACAATGGCCACGTCGCCATTTTTGCCGCTGGTGATGAACTGCTTGACCCCGTTGATGACGTACTCATCCCCCACTTTTACCGCCGTGGTCCGAAGGGCCGAGGCGTCCGAGCCCACATGCGGCTCGGTCAGGCAAAACGCGCCGAGCATCTGGCCTTGCGCCAAGGGGCGCAACCACTGCTCCTTTTGCGCAGCATTGCCGTACATCATCAAAATAGCGTTCACGGGGCAATTGGTCACGCTGATCACGGTGCTGGTGCCGCCGTCTCCGGCCGCGATTTCTTCAAGAACCAGCGCCAGCGACACATAGTCCAGACCCGCTCCGCCCAGCGCCTCGGGCACGCAGATGCCGTATGCGCCCAACTCGGCCAGGCCCTTGTGCACGGCTTTGGGAAAGTGATGCTGCTTATCCCACTCGCCCGCATGGGGCCACAGCTCGCGCTGCGCAAAGTCGCGTACAGCTTCGCGGATCATTTCCTGGTCAGAGGTCAGCAGCATGGGTCTCTTTCGTTATCGGGTCACCACGGCAAACTGTGGCCGTCGTGGTTCAAAAATGCGCCCTTGAATTTGGGCTCGCGTGATGCAAGAACGGTGCTCAACGTCTGGCGCAGGCTGGTGGCGCTTTGCTCGGTCGTGAGCGGCGCCTGGGCGCCGCCCATCTCGGTCTGCACCCAGCCGGGATGGATGGCCAGCACGGTGATCCCCGGCTGATCGGCCTGCGTGCAGCGCACCACCATATTGAGCGCCGCCTTGCTCACGCGGTACAGCGCCGCGTTACCGCTGGTGGTCTCTTGCATGCTGCCCATCACCGAGCTGATGCAAGCGATGACGCCTTGCGCCTCTTGCACCATGGGCACAATTTGAGGAATCACCTGCATCGCGCCCATCACGTTGGTATGCATCACCGCATCAAAGCTGTCGCGCGTCGGCGGGGTGTTGACGCCGGCGCGGTCCATAGCCCCGGCCACGTATATGGCCAGATCGATTTTTTCACCATCGAGCTGCCAAGCCAGCCCGCTGTTGCTGGCAGGCTGGGCCACATCCAGGCGCAGGGTTTCTGCGCCCAGGGCTTTGAGACGGGCCAAGCCTTCGTCGGCACGGGCAGTGGCAATCACGCGCCAGCCCTCCTGCAGGTACTGACGCGCCAGCGCCAAACCAATGCCGCGCGACGCACCCATAAGCAAAACCGTGGGCATGACTTAGATCAATTCCAACGCGACAGCCGTGCCTTCGCCCCCGCCAATGCACAGCGTGGCCAGGCCTTTTTTCAAGCCGCGGGCTTTGAGCGCATGAATCAAGGTCACCATGATGCGCGCGCCCGAGGCGCCAATGGGGTGGCCTAGGGCGCAGGCGCCGCCGTTCACGTTGACTTTCTCGTGCGGTACGCCCAGCTCTTTCATCAGCGCCATGGGCACCACCGCAAAGGCCTCGTTGACTTCCCACAGGTCAACGTCCTCCACTTTCCAGCCGGCTTTGGCCAAGGCTTTTTGCGTAGCGCCGACCGGCGCGGTGGCAAACCACTCGGGCTCTTGAGCGTGAGTGGCGTGGCTCACGATGCGGGCCAGCGGCGTGCAACCGAGTTTGGCGGCCGTGCTGGCGCGCATCAGCACCATGGCCGCGGCGCCGTCGTTGATGGATGAGCTGCTGGCCGCCGTGATGGTGCCGTCTTTCTTGAAAGCAGGCTTGAGACTGGAGATTTTGTCCAGCTTGACTTTGCCAGGGCCTTCATCAATCGAGACCACCCGTTCACCGCTGCGCTCTTTCACGGTCACGGGCGTGATTTCAAAGGCAAAGGCGCCCGACTCGGTCGCGGCCTTGGCGCGCTGCACGCTGGTGGTGGCAAAGTGATCTTGCTCGGCGCGGGTGAAGCTGTATTTGGCCGCGCAGTCTTCGCCAAACGTGCCCATGCTGCGACCGGCTTCGTAAGCGTCTTCCAGGCCGTCGAGCATCATGTGATCGTAGATTTTGTCGTGACCCATGCGGTAACCGCCTCGGCCTTTGAGCATCAGATAAGGGGCGTTGGTCATGCTCTCCATGCCGCCGGCCACCAGCACCTCGTGCGAGCCCGCAAGCAGCATGTCGTGCGCAAACATGGCCGCGCGCATGCCTGAGCCACACATTTTGGACAGCGTCACCGCGCCGGCGCTCTTGGGCAAGCCGCCCTTGAAGGCGGCTTGCTGCGCCGGAGCCTGGCCTTGGCCGGCCATCAGGCAGTTGCCAAACAGCACTTCGGTGACCAACTCGGGCGTGAATTGCGAGTTCAGGCCCGCGCGCTCAAGCGCCGCTTTGATCGCAGCCCCACCCAGGTCGTGGGCCGACAGGCTGGCGAAATCACTTTGAAAACTGCCCATGGGGGTGCGGGCCGCACTGACGATGACGATGGGGTCTAGCATGAAGTTTCTCCTGTTCAATAAAAGAGTCCGCCGAGCTGCAATGGATCAGCCGCGGGGATAGCGTTTGAAGGCACGGCGAAACACGTTCACCACCTCTTGTGAGCCGGTCATGCTGACGCCCAGGTCTTTCACCAGGCCGTCATCCAAACCGTAAATCCAGCCATGGACGGTGATCTTTTGACCTCGGCTCCAGGCGTCTTGCATGACGTTGGACAGGGCGACGTTGCCCACTTGCTCGATCACATTCATCTCGCACATGACCGATTCGAGCTCGGCTTGGGGCAAATGGTTGAGACGCTGGCGATGGCGAAGACGCACATCTTGCACATGGCGCAGCCAGTTATCGGCCAGGCCCACGCGGGTGCCGCGCGTGGCGGCCAGCACCCCGCCGCAGCCATAATGCCCCACCACCATGATGTGCTCAACCTTGAGGGCGTCGACCGCATACTGAATCACCGACAGGGCGTTCAAGTCGGAGTGCACCACCACATTGGCCACGTTGCGGTGCACAAACACCTCGCCCGGGTCCAGCCCTGTGATCTGGTTGGCCGGCACGCGGCTGTCAGAGCACCCGATCCACAAATACTTGGGGTTTTGCTGGTTCGCCAGGCGAGAGAAATACGCCGGGTTTTCCTGCTGCATGCGCGCAGCCCAAGCCCGGTTGTTATCAAAAAGGTGCTCAAGTGAATTGCTCATGTCGCCATTGTCGCAGTCAAGCCATCGCTGTTCATGACCGCAAACTTCAACAGGTTTCGGAAAACAATTCGCGCCCGATCAGCATGCGGCGAATCTCGCTGGTGCCGGCGCCGATTTCATACAACTTGGCGTCGCGCCACAAGCGCCCCAGGGGATATTCGTTGATGTAGCCATTGCCGCCAAAAATCTGCACGCCCTCACCGGCCATCCAGGTGGCTTTCTCGGCTGTCCACAAAATCACCGATGCGCAGTCTTTGCGTACCTGGCGCACATGCTCCGCGCCCAGTAAATCCAGGTTCTTGGCCACGGTGTAGGCGAACGAGCGACCGGCTTGCAACACGGTGTACATGTCGGCCACTTTGCCCTGAATGAGCTGGAACTCGCCAATGCTTTGGCCAAACTGCTTGCGATCGTGGATGTAGGGGATCACGTTGTCCATGACCGACTGCATGATGCCCAGAGGGCCGCCGGTGAGCACGGCGCGCTCGTAGTCCAGGCCGCTCATCAACACCTTGGCGCCGTTGTTCAAGCCGCCCAAAATGTTGGCCTCGGGCACTTGCACGTTGTTGAACACCAACTCGCCGGTGTGGCTGCCGCGCATGCCCAACTTATCGAGCTTTTGCGCGATGCTAAAACCAGGCATCCCCTTCTCGATCAGGAAGGCGGTGACGCCGCGTGCACCGAGTTCGGGCTCGCTCTTGGCATAGACGACCAGGGTGTCGGCGTCGGGTCCGTTGGTGATCCACATCTTGTTGCCGTTAAGCAAGTAGTAGCCGCCTTTGTCTTCGGCTTTGAGCTTCATGCTCAGCACATCAGAGCCGGCGCCGGGCTCGCTCATGGCCAGGGCGCCGACATGCTCGCCACTGATCAGCTTGGGCAGGTATTTGGCGCGCTGCTCGGGCGTGCCGTTGCGCTTGATTTGGTTCACGCACAAGTTGCTGTGCGCGCCGTACGACAGGCCTACCGAGGCGCTGGCACGAGAGATTTCTTCCATGGCGATCATGTGGGCCAGGTAGCCCATATTGGCGCCACCGTACTCCTCGCCCACGGTGATGCCCAGCACGCCCAAGTCGCCCATCTTTCGCCACAGATCCATCGGAAACTGGTCGTTTCGGTCGATCTCTGCCGCGCGTGGAGCGATCTCGGCTTGCGCGAATTCGCGCACCGCATCGCGCAAGGCGTCAATGTCTTCGCCCAATTGAAAGTTCAGGCCGGGTAAGTTGTTCATGGGGTGTCTCCTCGAATCAGGTTGTGGGTATTGGGTTGTGGGTATTAATACGTTTGCGGCACAGGCATCAGCGTTTGCTGCATCACGGCGCAGGCCGATTGCTTGCCCTGGGCATCGATATGCATCACCTGGGCGCTGGTGACGATGATGCGTTTGCCGCCCTTGATCACTTTGCCCGTCGCGCGCAGCTCGCCGCCTTGGAAGCTGTTTAAAAAATTGATTTTGTACTCCACCGTCACCACCTCCATGCCCTCGGCAATCACCGTCAAAGCGGCATAGCCACCAGCGATGTCGGCCAGCGCGCCCATGGCGCCGCCATGAAAGCCGCCTTGCTGCTGCGTGACTTTGTCGCTAAAGGGCAGCGCCAACTCCACGCACCCTGGCTCCACGCGCAGCAGCAGCGCCTGCAGGTGCTGCATCATGCCTTGGCGCTTGAAGCTCTGGTTAATGCGCTCAAACAAGGCGGCAGGGTCAGCGGATGCGCTCATGGGTGATTTTTAAAGGGTCAAACGGTTACAAGCCAAGCCGACCGGCATCAAGAAGCTCACCCTCAATGAGCCCTCATGCACGCCGGCATCAAGGCGCCACTGTAATTGACGTTTACGTAAACGTCAATTGAATTCTTAACGCGTTAATTTGTGACCCGCTCAACGCGGCCGAGTCCCGTAGCGCCGGCCACGGTTACTTTTTGACCGCCGCCTTGTCGCTGCGCCCCAGCATGGCGCGCGCTTCTTTCTCGTGGGTCTTGACTTCATCAATGGTCGCTTGTAAGTCCGCCCACTGCGACTCCAGTTGCTGGCGGTGGCCGGCCAACACCACCAAGAATTTTTTCAGCTGCGCCCCCGTGTCGCGTGGGCTGTCGTACATGTCAATCAAGTCTTTGGCCTCGGTCAGCGACAGGCCCAGCCGCTTGGCGCGCAACGTCAGTTTGAGCCGTGTGCGGTCCCGCGCCGAATACACGCGGTTGCGCCCGCCAGGACCTGAACGCTCGGGCTGCAGCAAGCCCATGTCTTCGTAGAAACGAATGGCACGGGTGGTCAGGTCAAACTCTTTGGACAGGTCACTGATGGAATAGGTGTTGGCCATAAAGTGGGTGGGGTGAAACTGAACATCGCACGCGGGCGACAGGCTGGGATACAGCTGTGTGCCTAGAATGCATGAATAGTGACGTTTACGTTAACGTCAACTCTTTCTGAATGCTAACCGATTAACGACCGTATTCCAAGGACACCATGAGTTCTGCCACGCTTGAATCCGCACTGAACTTTCCGTTGGCCGAGCAGTTACCGGCCACGGGCAGCGTGCTTGAAGTGGCGCCCGGCCTGCTGTGGCTGCGCATGGGGCTGCCGTTTGCGCTGGACCACATCAACTTGTGGTTGGTGCGCGACGAAGTGCAAGGCGAAGAAGGCCCCCGCACCGGCTGGACGGTGGTGGACTGCGGCATCCACAGTGATGCCACACACCAAGCTTGGGAGCAGGTGTTTGCCTCGGCCCTGCAAGGCTTGCCTATTTTGCGCGTGCTGGTCACGCACATGCACCCCGACCACATGGGCTCGGCCCACTGGTTGTGTGAGCGCTGGCAAGCCCCACTGTGGATGAGCAGCACCGAATACCAGGCGGCGCAAATGGCCACGCACGGCCTGTCCAACTTTGGCGGCGATGTGACGCAAGCGTTTTTTGCACGCCACGGCTGGTCAGATGCCAACGACATGCGCAATGTGAAAGCGCGCTTGGGCTACTACAGTGGCATGGTGCCCCAGGTGCCCGCCAGCTACAACCGCTTGATGGGCGGGCAGCGCTTTAACATGGGCGGGCACAGTTGGCGCTGCATAGCCGGTTACGGCCATTCGCCCGAGCACATGGCCCTTTACTGCGAAGCCAGCGGCATCTTGATCAGCGGCGACATGGTGCTGCCCCGAATTTCCACCAATGTGAGCGTGTACGCCCAAGAGCCACAGGGCAATGCTTTGCAACAGTTTTTGACTTCGCTTGAGGCCTTTGCCGACTTGCCGGACGACACCTTGGTGTTGCCCTCGCACGGGCGGCCCTTCCGGGGCCTGCATACGCGCATTGCGCAATTACAGGCGCACCACCAAGAGCGCCTGGCCGAGCTGCTCAGCGCCTGCCTGGCTCAGCCCATGAGTGCGCACGAGAGCTTGCCGATCTTGTTCAAACGGGCATTGGATTTTCACCAAACCACCTTCGCCATGGGCGAGGCGGTGGCGCATTTGCATGTGCTGTGGCACAAGGGACAGCTCAAGCGCAGCTTGGGCGCTGACAGCATCTACCGCTTTGGCGTGCAAGGCGCCAGCGCCAACTGAGCGCCCAGGGCCGACTCACCAATCGGCCATGGCTTCTTTTTTCAGCCGCTGGCGACGCTGCGCATAGTCGGGCATGACCGAGCGCACGGTGTCCCAAAACTGCGGGCTGTGGTTCATGACCCGCAGGTGCGACAACTCATGCGCCACCACATAGTCGATCTCGCCCAGGCTCAGATGAATCAGCCGCCAATTGAGCCGAATGGCGCCGTCCACCCGCGCGCTGCCCCAGCGCGTGCCGGCATTGGACAGGCTGAGCTTTTTCCACTGCACGCCCAGTAAGGGCGCAAAGTGATTCAGGCGTGCCTCAAACAAAGCGCGCGCCTGGCGCATCAACCACGCTTGCACGCAGTCGCGAATTTGCGCCTCGGTCGCATGTGCTGAAATGCCTAGGTGCAGGGCCTGGGGGTCGCCGGGCATCAACTGCGCGCTGCCCTGCGCCGGATCAATGCGCAGTGCAACCTGACGCCCTAGGTAGGGGAAAAAAGCGCCGTCACGCCAGTCAATCTGGCTGTGCGCACGCTGGTGATGGCGCTCTTGAGATTCGGTGAGTTTGCGCAAAATCCACACGCTTTTTTCGTGCAGCGCCGCCTCAACCTCCTTGATCGGCACCCAATTGGGCGCGCGCACCACCAGGCCATCAGGCCCGATGCTAAAGCCAATGGTCTTGCGCTTGGCGCGGGCAAAGGCATAGGCAATGTGCACGCCTTGAAACACCACGGCGCGGTTCGCTTGAGGGTGCGCAAACTGCACGGGGCCCAAGGCTTGGGTCAGCGTTTGCTCGGGGGCAATCAATACCGGGGAAGCAGCCGGCAACGCAGCCGAAAGCGAAACGCAATTAGGAGCGGCCACAGGAGGCGGCGCAGATGGCGCCGCCTCTGTGTCAAACAGGTCGAGCACGAACTGAAACGGCGAGCGCATGGCGCTCCGCACTCAGGCGTAAGCCTCAGGATCGAGGCGACGCATCTCCCCCTCGATCCAGGCTTGCACTTCCAGCATCAGCTCTTCAGGCTCGCGCCCAACACTGGAAATCGGCTTGCCAATCGAAATGTCCACAATGCCCGGTTTTTTGATGAAGGCTTTGGTCGGCCAACATTTGGCCGAAGTCACCGCGATCGGGATCACCGGCACACCCGCCTCAATCGCCAAGCGGGTGCCGCCGGTTTTGTATTGCCCCACTTGGCCGCGCGCAATGCGCGTGCCCTCAGGGAACATGATGACCCACACGCCCTCGCTCATCAGTCGCGTGCCCTGCGTCACCACCTTGGCAAAGGCTTGCGAGCGCTGGCCCCGGTCGATGTGAATCATGTCCATGCGCGCCATGGCCCAGCCAAAAAACGGCACGCGCAGCAGCTCTTTTTTGAACACATAGGCCAAAGGGTGCGGCATCAAGGCGGGCATGACAAAAGTCTCCCAGGTGGACTGGTGCTTGACCAGCAAGACCGCAGGATCTTTGGCCCCTTGGGGCAAATTTTCCATGCCGGTCACGCGGTTTTGAATGCCCAAAATAAACGTGCCGCTTTGCACCGCCATGCGCAGCCAATTTGCACACCACCAGTAAATGCGGGTACTGCTGGCGAAGTATGAAAACACCACCACAAACAGCGCCCAAGGAATCACCGTGAGGGTCAACCACAGCACGTGAAGAACAGATCGAATCAGGTTCATGGTTTCAATTTCAAGGGGTCACGCACCCGAAGAGGGCAAAGCCGGCGTGACCACAGCGTGAGCTGAGGTCGCGCTCAACCAGTGGGTAACAAAAGCGTCCAAGTCCTTGTGCACGCGCGTGTGCGCAGGATAGTCGGGCGGCAGCGACTGCCCAAGCAACCCCATGGGCTTGCCCGTCAACACCAAGTGCGGGCGGCATCCACCGGCCTGCGCGGCGTGCATGTCGCGCACACTGTCGCCGACAAAAGGCACACCGTCCAAGCTCACGCCGTAGCGCTCGGCAATTTGCTCAAGCAGGCCCGGCGCCGGTTTGCGGCACTGACAGCCCTCATCGGGCGCATGCGGGCAATAAAAAATAGCGTCAATACGCCCGCCGACTTTGCTCAACTGCTTGTTCATCTGGGCATGAATCGCGTTGAGCGAGGCCACATCCATCAAGCCTCGCCCCAGGCCCGACTGGTTGGTGGCCACCACCACCCGATAGCCCGCATGGTTTAAGCGACTGATCGCCTCTAGCGCACCCTCGATGGGGTGCCATTCTTCGGGCGATTTGATGAACTCGTCACTGTCCACATTGATCGTGCCGTCGCGGTCCAAGATGACGAGCTTCAAGTTCATGGGTTGCTACTTAAGCGGCCAGGCGGGACAAGTCGGCCACGCGATTCATCGCCACATGCAACGACTTGAGCAGCCCCTGGCGGTTCAGTCGCAGGTCCATGGCTTCGGCGTTCACCATCACATCGTCAAAGAAAGCATCCACCGGTGAGTGCAGCGCGGCCAGCGTTTGCAAGCTGGCGGTGTAGTCACCGGCCTGGAACTGCGCCTGGGATTCGGGCAGCAGTTTTTGCATGGCTGCGTAGAGGTTTTTCTCCGCATCCTCTTGCAGCAGCAAGGGGTTCACATGCGCGTCCACTTCGCCGGCTTTTTTCAAGATGTTGCTGATGCGCTTGTTGGCCGCGGCCAGGGCCGGGCTTTCGGGCAACGCGGCAAAGGCGCGCACCGCCGACAGGCACTGGCCCACCTGGCCCAGACGATCTGGGCGCAGCGCCATCACAGCATCGACCTCTTGCGCGCTAAAACCTTGCTCGCGCAAGCTGCCAGACAGTCGCTCATAGATAAAGTCGCTCAAGGCGCTGGAGGCATCGGTGATTTTGTCGCCAAACACGGGGAGGCACAGCGCCAGCAAATCGGGCAGGCCCAAAGCCAAGTCTTTTTCGATCAGCATGCGGATCACGCCCAAGGCGTGGCGGCGCAGCGCAAACGGATCTTTGTCGCCAGTGGGCATATTGCCGATGCCAAACATGCCCACCAGGGTTTCCAATTTATCAGCCAAGGCCACGACCAGACCAATGCGGTTGCTTGGCAACTCGTCGCCTGCAAAGCGCGGGCGGTAGTGCTCGCCAATGGCGTTGGCCACATCGTCGCTCAGCCCGTCGTTCTTGGCGTAGTACGTGCCCATGATGCCTTGCAGCTCGGGGAACTCACCGACCATGTCGGTCAGCAAGTCGGTCTTGGCCAAACGCGCAGCCAACTGGGCCTGGTGCGCAAGCGCATCCCCCCCCAGTTGCTGGCCGATGGCCTGGGCAATGGCGCAGACACGCGCCATTCGCTCGCCTTGCGTGCCCAGCTTGTTGTGATACACGACCTTAGACAGGCCTTGGACGCGCGATTCGAGCGTCTTTTTGCGGTCCTGGTCAAAGAAAAATTTGGCATCCGCCAGGCGCGGGCGCACAACGCGTTCATTGCCACCGATCACGGCGCTGGCGTCATCGGGCGTGATGTTGCTGACTACCAAAAATTGGTGCGTCAATTTGCCTTCGCCGTCCAGCAGCGGGAAGTATTTTTGGTTCGCCTTCATGGTGAGGATCAAGCACTCTTGCGGCACGCCCAGAAACTGCTTTTCAAACTCGCAGATCAGCACATTGGGGCGCTCGACCAGGGCGGTGACTTCGTCAAGCAACGCCTCATCTTCAATGGGGCGCACACCGCCGCCGACCTGGGCTGCGGCAGCCTGCAGCTGGCGCACGATCTCAGCGCGGCGCTCGGCAAAGCTGGCAATCACGGCGCCGTCATTTTTCAACACCGCGTCGTAGTGGTCGGCATGCGCCAGCACCAGGGGGGAGACCTTGGCTTCAAAGCGGTGGCCTTGGGTGGTGTTGCCGCCCGTCAGGCCCAGCGCCTTGATGGGGACCACGGCGGCGCCATGCAGGGCGATCAGGCTGTGCGCGGGGCGCACAAAATTCACGCTCGACCAACCGGGTAATTCGCAGTCGGTCTCCAGCTGGTACTGCATCACCTTGGGAATCGGCAGCTTGGCCAGCGCTTCTTCCAGCGCCTTTTGCAGGCCCGCTTGCAGCGAAGCGCCTTTGGCCACGCTGTCGTAAAAAAGAGCTTGCACTTTGCCGTCCGAGGCCTGCTTCAAGGCCGCCACAGCGGCGTGCGGATCGCTCACGTCCACGCCCAGCGCTTGCAGCCTTTTCAGTAAGGCGGCGCTTGCATTGCCTGCCGCGTCCAGGCCCACAGCCACGGGCATGAGCTTTTGCTGCACCGCCTTATCGCCAGCTTGCGCCAACACGCCCGTCACATGGGCGGCCAAGCGGCGGGGCGAAGCATAGGCGGTGACTTTCGAGTCGGCGCCAGCCAAGCCTTGGACGCGCAGTTGTTCAATCAATGTGCCCGCAAAGGATTCACCCAATTTGTTGAGCGCCTTGGGCGGCAGCTCTTCCACGAAGAGTTCGACGAGAAGGTTTTGTGTAGTCATGATCTTGCTCACGCGGCTTTCTTGGGCATTTGCGCAACCCATTCACGCGGGGCCATCGGGAAGTCCAGACGTTCGCGGCTTTCGTAATAACTTTGCGCCACGCTGCGGGCCAAGTTGCGGATGCGCCCGATGAATGCGGCGCGCTCGGTCACGCTGATCGCGCCACGCGCGTCCAGTAAATTGAAGGTGTGCGCCGCCTTGAGCACCTGCTCGTAGGCGGGTAGCGCCAGTTGTTGAACGATCAGGTTTTGCGCCTGCTTTTCATGGGCGCTGAAGGCCACAAACAAGAAGTCCGCATCCGAGTGCTCAAAGTTGTAGGCAGATTGCTCCTGCTCGTTTTGCAGGTACACATCGCCATAGCTCAGCGTGTCGGTCCATTTCAGGTTGTAGACGTTGTCCACGCCCTGCAAATACATGGCCAGGCGCTCCAGGCCGTAGGTGATCTCGCCTGTGATGGGCTTGCAGTCAATGCCGCCAACTTGCTGAAAGTAAGTGAACTGCGTGACTTCCATGCCGTTGAGCCAAACTTCCCAGCCCAGGCCCCAGGCGCCCAGCGTCGGGTTTTCCCAGTCATCCTCAACAAAGCGGATGTCGTTCTTCTTCAAATCAAACCCCAGCGCTTGTAGCGAGCCCAGGTACAGCTCCAAGATGTTGCTGGGTGCGGGCTTTAAAACCACCTGGTATTGGTAGTAGTGCTGCAAACGGTTGGGGTTCTCGCCATAGCGCCCGTCTTTGGGGCGGCGACTGGGCTGCACGTAGGCGGCTTTCCACGGCTCGGGGCCAATGGCGCGCAAAAACGTGGCGGTGTGCGAGGTGCCGGCCCCGACTTCCATGTCGTAGGGCTGGAGCAAGGCGCAGCCCTGGGCGTCCCAGTACTGCTGCAATTTGAGAATGATTTGCTGAAAGGTCAACATGAGCGGGGGCCTTGCACTTTCAAAGGCGCGTGGCCAGAAGGTAAAAAAGGGGCAACTGGGCAGGGGCATGCAGGTCATGCACCGCATCCAGTCGACAGCCTGCCATTTTACGGCGCAACCGGGGCCGTGGCGCGTTGTTTCACGCCTCGGGTGAGCCATGCCCAGGCGCAAAGGCACAGGCAAACGGCCCACAAGGGCTTTAACCCCCAATGCCCGGCCCACCAAGCGTAGGGCGTGAGGCCGGTGCGCCCATCAAACTGACCCATCAACTCGCCTCGCGTGTGGCGCGCCAATTGCGCTTGAACTCGCCCCTGGTGGTCGATGATGGCCGTAGCGCCGGTGTTGGTGGCGCGCAGCATGGGGCGCTGCAACTCGATGGCTCGCATGCGTGAAATGTTCAAATGCTGATCGATGGCGATGGTCTTGCCAAACCAGGCGATGTTGCTGACGTTGACCAAGGCGGTCGGGGCCTGGTCGGCCCCCCACGTGTCGTGGTGCGCATCGGTCAGTACGAACGAGGCCGCCAATTCTTCGCCAAACAAATCCTCGTAGCAAATATTGGGGGCCAAACGCTGGTTGTTCCACGCCAGGGCAGGTTGGTGCAACGCGCCGCGCTGAAAGTCACCCAGCGGAATGTGCATGAGATCGATAAACCAGCGAAACAGCGGCGGAATAAACTCACCAAATGGCACCAAATGGTGTTTGTTGTAGCGGTAGGCGCTCATAGGGGCCCCGCCCAGGCTGACCAGCGCGTTGCTGTAACCGGCTTGAAAGCTGCCCATGGGCATGCCCACCAAGGCCAATTGGTCGGGGTGCTCTGCGTAGTGCGCCGCCAACTGCGCCCAGTACCCCTGAGGCAAACTCGATGGCAACAAAGGGATGGCCGTTTCAGGCGCGATCACCAAGCTGGCCTGGTTGTCTTGCAAGCGCTGGCCATACCAAATGAGCGCATCGTCCAGGCCGCGGCCGGGGATGAATTTTTCATCTTGGGCCACATTGCCTTGCAGCAACCGCACCGAGGCCTGGCCCGCGCTTTGGGTCCAGTCGCCGCGCAACTGTTGCCACGCCAAAGGCGCGCTCAGCACCAAAGCAAACGCCAGTGCGACGCCAGCCCGGCTGCGCCCAGAGGCGCGCTCAAACAGCAAGGCGGCCAAAGCCATGGCGCCCGCTGCGGCCAGGGCCCCGACACCGTACACCCCCACCCAAGGCGCATAGCCCTGCAGCGCGCTGTCCACATGCGCGTAACCGATCGCGCCCCAAGGAAAGCCCGTAAACCATTGCCCGCGCATGAGTTCGGCCAGCGTCCATAAAGCGGCAAAAACAAAGCTGCCGCGCACCAACAGCGCGGCCCCGGTCAGGCCGCGCATGAGCACCATCCACACCGCGCAAGCGGCTGCATAGTAAAGGGCCAATGCGCCGGCCAAGGCGGCCACCGCGCCAGCGGCGAGCAAGCCCGGCATGCCCCCGTACACATGCATGGAGATGTAGAGCCACCAAAAAGTGGCGCACAACCAACCCCAGGCAAACCACCAGCCCAGCCACAGCCCTTGGCTGGCCGCGCGGCGCCAAGGCGGCGAGCCTGCGGGGCTGGCCGCCGCCATGCGCCGGTGCGCGAGCAGCATCAACAGGCACATGGCGGCCATACACAGCGTTTGAATTGCGCCAGACGCTTGACCCGCCGCGTCCGCCAGGGCTCGCGCTTGCCCGGCGCCCGCCAGCAACGCCACCGGGACGTGCACCCCGCGCAAAGTCAGCCGCTGGCGCACGGACTGCCGCATCAGGGCTGGTGTGCAGTCAAGGCAGGAGGGGGGGCTAAGGGGCTGACAGGGGACACTTTGAACCAACGCACAGCGCCTCCTTTGGTGTGCAGCACCACAAAATCCAAACCACCCAGCGTGTGCCGCTCACCCCGCTTGGGCACGTGCCCCATGGCATGGGCGATCAGGCCGCCGATGGTGTCAAAGTCGTGACTGTTTTCGTCTTCTTTGTCGGACGTCAAGCGCACGCCAAAGGCCTCGGCCACGCGCTCCACCGCGGTATCGCCGCTGACCCGAAAGCTTTTGTCGGGCAGACCAAAAATATCACCTTCATCGTCGACGATGTCAAACTCGTCTTCAATTTCACCGACGATTTGCTCCAACACGTCTTCGATGGTGATCAAGCCGGCGGTACGGCCAAACTCGTCAATGACGATGGCCAAATGGTTGCGGTTGTCACGAAACTGCCGCAGCAAATCGTTCAGGCCCTTGCTCTCGGGCACAAACACCGCAGGGCGCAACAAGGCGCGAATATTCAGCTCGGGGGCGCGTTGCAGTTTGAGCAGGTCCTTGGCCATCAAGATGCCAATGACGTTTTCTCGGTCCCCCTCGTACACGGGAAAGCGCGAGTGCGCCGTCTCAATGACTTGGTGCATGAACTCGTCAAAGGGCGAGTCAATCGAGAGCAGATCCATGCGGGTGGCGGCCACCATCACGTCGCCAGCGGTCATGTCGGCCATGCGGATCACGCCCTCCAGCATGAGACGGCTCTCGTTGTTGATAATGTGATTTTCCTCGGCGTCAGCGAGGGTTTCAATCAATTCATCCGTCGAATCGGGGCCGGGGTGAATGAATTCGGCAAGTTTTTGCAGGAACGTGCGTTTGTCTTCACGTTCGTGGGGGCGCGCAGGGTGCGGGTCGGACACAGTCAATGGATGCAGGACATGCCGTTGTGGAGATGCCAATAGGATACTGGATCCCAGCAGGCGTTTGGCCGCGAGCAGTAAATCATGGCGCGTCCGGATCGCGAGGGGCGTGATGGCGCGCGTCTCTGACGCCTTGCCTGATCTCTTGCATCACCTGCAAAAGGCCACGAAACTGCTGCGCCGTCGTCTTTAACTGGTAGTCTACTTCAGACATCTTTTCGTTGACAATTTGATTGACCCGGCTGTCCAGCGTGGCCGCAGGCAAGAGCAAATACGCCTCGCTCTCACTGCCATCTCGCTCCACCCGGGCGCCGGCATGGCGCGCGATATTGAGCATGGCGGAGTTCTCACTCAACGCGTGAATAAACAGCATATGCACGCCCTCGTTGCGTGCGTGCACCACAGCGTGGTCAAACAGCCGGCCACCCAAGCCCTTGCTCCTGCTTTGCAGCAAGACGGAGACGCCGAACTCGGCGCAGGTGGACCATTGCGGATCAATGGAGAAGGCCAAGTGGGCCATCGCCACCAGCTCCAAGCGCCGATTGAACACGCCATAAATTTCATCGCGCACAAAATTCAGCCCCTCCACATAACGGCCAATTTGCTCGTCATTGGCCGGGTAGCCAAAGCGCAGGTAGCGGTCCTGGGGGGCGAGCCGCACCAGGTGCTGCAAAATTTTGATGCGGTGTCTCGGCGAGAGTTTGCGAATCGGTATCCAAGAGGGGCGCTCGCGCGTCAAAGTCGCGCTCCCCATCAGGCGCAACAAAGCATCTCGCCACCAACTGCGCGTGTGCTGATGTTTAACGGACTGAGGGGCGTTCATGCATTTGATCTACGATTTGATCTAAGGGTTATTACTTATTTTCTCACTTTTCAATGAACCTGTGTTGTGACACATCAAGCAAAGCCTTTTATGAATTTGTCGCCTGTGAGACCTTTGGGCCGGCGCCAGAGGGAATAGCCCAATTCCCCTGGTTCTCTCTTGCACGCACAATGGCTGGTATATGGAGATCACTATGGACAAAATCTGGCTTGAGCACTACCCAGCAGGCGTGCCTCACGACATTCACCCCGAACAATACAGCTCGCTGACGCAGCTGCTTGAGCAATCGTTCAAGGCCAACAGCCAAAACCCTTTTTCCGTCTGCATGGACCGCTGGATGAGCTACGGCGAGTTGGACACACTGTCCGCCTCTTTAGGCAGCTGGCTCCAAAGCCAAGGCTTGGCGCCCGGTTCACGCATCGCCATCATGCTGCCCAATTTGCCGCAGTTCGCGGTCACGATGGCGGCGGTGCTGCGCGCGGGCTACACCTGCGTGAACGTCAACCCCTTGTACACCGCACGCGAACTGGAACATCAACTCAAGGACTCTGGCGCCACCACCATCGTCATTTTGGAAAATTTCGCCCACACTTTGTCCGAGGTGATCGATCACACGCCCATCAAAAACGTGGTGCTCACTTCGCTGGGCGATTTGCTGGGCGCGGTGTATGGGCGCTGGATGACGTTTGCCGTTCGGCATTTGGCCAAGTTGGTGCCCGCTTTTGAGATTTCACTGGCCCACGAGCGCAAAGTGACGGCCTTTAAAACGGCCTTGGCGGAAGGTCAACGCCGACCGCTCAAAGCCGTGACGCAAAGCTTGGATGACATTGCCTTTTTGCAATACACGGGCGGCACGACCGGCCTGTCCAAGGGCGCCGTGCTCACGCACCGCAACATCGTCGCGGCCACCCTGCAGGCCGAGGCTTGGTTCACCCCGGCCATCAGCGATTTGGGCGACCTGCGCAAAGTCAACAGCATTGCCGCCTTGCCGCTGTACCACATCTTTGCCTTGACCCTGTGTTTGCTGGCCATTCGCCAAGGCTCACACATGACGCTCATTCCCAACCCGCGTGACTTTGGCAAGTTCATTGATGTGCTCAAAAAGCGCCCCTTTCACATCCTGCCCGGCGTCAACACCTTGTTCAATGCGTTGATGATGCACCCGATGTTCAAGACCATCGATTTTTCCAACTTGCGCTTGACGCAGGCCGGCGGCATGGCCGCCTCCGAGGGCACGGCCCAGCACTGGCAATCGGCCACGGGCTGCTCCATGATCGAGGGCTGGGGCATGAGCGAGACCTGCGCCATTGGCAGCAACAACCCGGTGACGCAAAAAGCCTTCAGCGGCGACATTGGCTTTCCCTTGCCCAGCATCGAGATGGCCATCAAGGACGACGAGGGCCTCACGCTGGCCCAAGGGGCGCCGGGCGAGATTTGCATTCGCGGCCCCAACGTGATGACCGGCTACTACCAACAACCCGAGGAGACGGCCAAGGCGTTCACGCCCGACGGCTTTATGCGCACCGGCGACATCGGCATCATGGAGCCCAACGGCCGCTTCAAGATCGTGGACCGCAAAAAAGACATGATCATTGTCAGCGGCTTTAACGTCTTTCCCAACGAGTTGGAAAACGTCATCTCCACTTGCCCCGGCGTGGTGGAATGCGCCGCCATTGGCATTCCCGATGAGATGCAGGGCGAGGCCATCAAGGTGTTTGTCGTGCGCAACGACCCCCTGCTGACCGAGGAGACTTTGAGCAGTTTCTGTCACGCCAACTTGACCGGCTACAAGCGGCCTAAACACATCGAGTTTCGCGATGAGTTGCCTAAAACCAACGTGGGCAAAATACTGCGGCGCGAGTTGCGCACCAAGTGAGTAAGTGAGTGACTAAGTGAGTGGCTGTTAACGGATGAACGCCGCCAACCCCACAGGGCTGCGCGTTTTCGAGCGCGGCTGGCTCTCGGCCAACAACATCCTTTTGCTCGGGGACGAAGCGGCCGTGCTGATTGACAGCGGCTATGTGGCCCATGCGCCGCAAACGCTGGCCCTGGTGGCGCAAGCCCTGAACGGGCGGGCTTTGGATCTGCTGCTCAATACCCATTTGCACAGCGATCACTGCGGGGGCAACTTGGCCCTGCAGCAAACCTACCCAGAGCTGCAAACCTGGATCCCGCCCGGGCACGCGCAGGCTGTGGCCAGCTGGGACGACACGGCGCTCACCTACAAGCCCACCGGGCAAGACTGCCCCCAGTTTTCATATCAAGGCCTGTTGCATCCAGGCTCAGAAGTGCGCCTGGCTGGCGTGCCTTGGCAGGTGCACGGCGCCCCGGGCCATGATCCGCATTCGGTGATCCTATTTGAGCCCGTGCAGCGCACACTCATCTCGGCCGACGCCCTGTGGCAGCATGGCTTTGGGGTGGTCTTTCCCGAGCTGGAAGGCATCGCCGCTTTTCATGAAGTTGCGCAGACCCTCGATTTGATCGAATCCTTGGATCCCCTGTGGGTCGTACCGGGCCACGGATCGCCCTTTCACGAGGTTGGCTCGGCGTTGGAGTTTGCACGCCAAAAGTTGGACGCATTTGTGCGCCATCCAGAAAAGCATGCGCGCTACGGCGCCAAGGTCTTGGTCAAGTTCAAACTGCTGGAGTGGAGCCAAATTGACAAGGCTTCATTTGAGGCTTGGGCGCGCGAGAGTCGTTACCTGGAGATTTTGCACAGGTCACAGGCCGCGCAGCAGCCCTTTGCCAACTGGCTGGAGATGATTTTGGCCGAACTCGTCAAGAGCAACGCCTTGAAAGTGGATGGCAACATGTTGCTCAATATTTGAGCACTTGGGGAAGGTGACCGGGTGGGGTGCCGGGGAGTGTCCAAAAAATTAACCCACGGATACGCGGGCCCCAGTGAGCGCAAGCGCAACCTTACGCTAACGCCAAGATGTATGAGCCGTGGACGACGTCAAGCTCACGAAGCTTGGCTGCGTCTGAAGGCTCCATACCGCCAAAGCGGGAGCGCCACTTATAGAAGGTAGGCTGACTAAAGCCACCGGACCGACAAAGTTCCTTGACGGACATGCCCGCGTCAGCCTGTATGAGAAAGCCGATGATTTGCTCATCGGTAAATCTGGATTGTTTCATAGCCGCTATTCTCCGAAATTAGCGGACTTTGTTCCATCACTTTGGTACGGCAGGGAGGGGGCAGGTCACTGGACGCCTGCCCACGCTTTGCGCGCGGCACAAGAACAAGCTTTGCGCGCTACGCAAAAGCAAAAATACAAAGCAAAACGCCCCACCGAACGGTGAGGCGTTTTCAAATACAAGCCTGACGATGTCCTACTTTCACACGGGAATCCGCACTATCATCGGCGCTGAGTCGTTTCAC
>CANGEG010000023.1 GCA_947452725.1 Comamonadaceae bacterium
GTGCAAAGACGGAACCGCAGACATGGCGCCATAGGTGGCAAAGAACAAAGTTTGTCCATCAGGCGGCGATTGCGCCACATATTCAGCCGCAATGGCCCCGTCTGCGCCCGGCTTGTTTTCCACAACTACAGGCTGACTAAGGATTACGGCCAGGGGCCTAGCAATTACCCTCGCAACGATGTCCGCACTTCCGCCTGCCGGAAATGGCACCACCATGCGCAAAGTTTTACCTACGTCTTGGGCTTGCGCGCACCAACTCCATAAACACATAGCAGCACAAAGTGCGACCGAAAAAAAACGGCGTGACAACATTAAAAACCTCTGGCAAATTTGCAAAAACCTCAATTAGTCCTTGAAGATGCACCCGATGCTACGCAATCTCCATGCCGTTTCCATGGTTTTAAATGTAAAGACTATGCAGCCGGCCCAAAGTGCGGAGCATTCAGGTGTTCACAAACTTCAGCGACTTTGGCGCTTTACAAACCGTTGACATTCAGCGGCAACAGTTTGCCCTTGCAAGCGGTGAAACCTGGCCATCATTCCAGTTCACAATGCGATTTTGAAACTATTAGGTGAATTCCTCATGCGCCCAGCTCACCATCACTTCATAACGGCCCAAGTCCATGAGCTTCGCCCGACCCAAGTCGCAGTTGGTTTCTGTGAAGTTGTCAAAAAACAAGAAGAATGGCGGCAACTAGACAGCAAGGAGCGAAAGCAGTTGATCAACAATCATTGGTTTCCCTCTGTAATGGGGCCCGGGCAACACTACTTTATCGTTGACCACCATCACCTGGGCCTGGCTTTGCATCATGAAGGCGCTGAACAAGTGAATCTCACGGTGCTGAAAGATCTTTCTTGGCTTGCGCCTAATGTCTTTTGGAAACTTATGGAGTTTCACCAATGGGTCCACCCCTATGATGAAAATGGCAAAAGAATTGAATTTGATCAAATTCCAAAGTCAATTTCTGAACTCAAAGACGATCTTTACCGCGGACTGGCTGGAGAAGTACGAAAGTCGGGAGGCTTTGCCAAAGATGTAACGCCTTACAGCGAGTTTCTGTGGGCCGATTACTACCGAACAAAATTGTCCGTAAAAACACTGAAAAAAGACTGGCATAAAGCTGTGACACATGCCTTTGAATTAGCCAAATCAGAGGAGGCTAGATATCTGCCAGGCTGGTGCGGCGCCCTAAAATAAGAACTACAAAAAAATGACGGTGACTCCATGATCAAAAAACTCGTCGCAATACTGATGACCTGCATATTGCTGCTGGCCTGCGCTTTGGGAATCAACACTTGGCGCAAAAGCTCACGCCAAATCATTGTCGACGCCATCGCACCTGTGGAGGTGAACGAAGGTGTTGTTGCGGCTCATTTATCTGCGGCAGTCAAGCTGCAAACCATTTCTTCGCGCACCGAGCCACTGTTAAATGCTCAACACTTTAAGGCGTTTCATCAACTCCTTGAAGCAAAATTCCCCAAAGTACACGCCTCCTTGAAACGTGAGCTCATTGGTGACTTGAGCCTGCTCTTCACCTGGGAAGGAACCGACCCCACGGCGACACCGATTCTCTTGTTAGCGCATCAAGATGTTGTGCCCGTAGCACCTGGCACCGAGGCGGAATGGACCGAAGCCCCATTTTCAGGCGCCATCAAGGATGGCTTTGTGTGGGGCCGTGGCTCTTGGGATGACAAGGGCAATTTGATGGCACAAATGGAGGCCGTAGAAGCGCTGATCGCCAAAGGCTTTAAGCCACAGCGAACCGTTTATCTGGCGTATGGCGCTGATGAAGAGGTCAGTGGTGCCCGCGGCGCAGCCCAAATTGCAGCTTTACTAAAAGCACGCGGTGTGCATCTGAACTTTGTCATCGACGAAGGTTTACTAGTTCTGAAAGGCGTTATGCCAGGCATCGCCAAACCCACCGCCTTGATTGGGGTTGCCGAAAAGGGCTTCTTAACCGTGCAACTGACTAGCAACGCCACACCCGGTCATTCGTCCATGCCCACAACGCAAGGTGATGGGGCGATTGGCATGATGGCCACAGCCCTGAAGCGTCTGGATGACGAACAACTTCCCGCCGGCATCCGCGGTGTTGCCCTCGATATGTTTGAAACCTTGGCGCCAGAGATGACGGGGTTTTCGAGGATTGCGCTGTCTAACTTGTGGCTGCTCAGGCCCCTAGTTCAAAAGCAACTCGAAGCGGCCGCTAGCACCAATGCGATGCTGCGAACCACAACGGCGTTGACGATTGTGAATGCCGGTAACAAAGAAAATGTATTACCAGGAAAAGCACAGGCCACGGTGAACTTTCGCTTACTTCCAGGCGATACTGTTGAACAGGTAATGAACCACGTCAGAGATAAAGTCGCGACTCATGCAGATCACTTTGAGGTCGAGGCACTGCCTGGCGCCGTGAACGCCTCCAAAGTTGCCTCAACCGACTCAGCGCAGTACAAAATTCTAAATAAAACTATTCGCGAAATATTTCCCGATGTCCTGGTGGCGCCGGGTTTGATGATCGCGGCCACCGACTCCATCCACTATAGTGAGATCAGCGATCACATTTTCAAGTTCTCACCCGTGCGCGCCAATAGCGAAGACTTGAAGCGATTTCACGGCACCAACGAGCGTTTGAACATTGCCAACTACGCCGATGCTATACGTTTTTACCAACGACTACTGGATCAACTCGCCAGTCATTAAGAAACTACAAATGAATGTGAAGCTATGAACATTCCCTTTATTCAAGCCACGTTACTGTCCCTGCTGTTAGGCTCGGTTATTGGTCTTGAGCGTCAATGGCACCGTCGACTGGTAGATCTTAAAACCAATGCGCTCGTCTCATTGGGTTCATGCCTGTTCATGCTGGTTACTCAAAACGGCAATGAGTTTCAAGATTACGTGCGGATGGCAGGTCAAGTCGTGGTGGGCGTTGGCTTTATCGGTGGCGGCTTACTATTTAGAGATGGAGCCCAAACCAAGGGGATCAACACAGCAGCCACCCTGTGGTGCTGCGCCGCGGTGGGCGTGCTGTGCGGCATCCATCGATGGAGTGAAGCGGCGATCGCAACATTTACCATCGTCAGTGCCAACACCATGTTGCGTCAGGTAGCTCAATTTTTGAATTTGAGAATGGGCGCCAGTGATAGCCTCACTGAGTCAGTGCAAATCCGTCTTCACTGCAAAATTGTAGATGTGACCGCTGCCAGAAAATACATGATTCAATTCTTTGAAACCCATCATCTTGAACTCAAAGCCGCTGATTCGCGGTTACTTGAAAATGATTCAATCGAATTGAGCTACACGGTACTCATTGAACACGGGCAGTTCAATCATACCGGCAGCGCCTTGCTTGAAAGCCTCAACCCGGCGGGGGTTGAAAGTGTGTCTTGGAACGTGATTTGAATACGCAGTCTGAGCTGGTTTGTGCCCCACCCGCTTCAGCCAGCAAGCTGCTTCACGCGATTGCATTGTTTGAAGGCATTAAAGGTTTGGCAGCTATTGCGGCAGGCTTGGGTTTACTTAGCCTAGCCCACCATGACATTCGCGCCTTAGCGTTTGCGTTGATCGGGCACTTTCATCTTGACCCAGAAGCACATTACCCGCGCATGTTGCTGGACGAAGCGCTCTGGCTACAAAACGCGAATATTCGTCAAGTTGTGAGCTTTGCTTGTGCTTATGCGGCCATTCGATTTGTCGAGGGCTACGGCCTGTGGAAAGACAGAACATGGGCCGAATGGCTGGCCTCATGTTCTGGTGCTATTTACTTACCTGTAGAAATCAATCATCTGTATGCGCATACTTCATGGATCAACGCTGCAGTTCTGATATTTAATTTTACGATCGTGATTTATATGGCGGGAAGACTTTGGCGGCAAAAGCAAATTAAACTTAAGAGCGGTGTAAGTGTGTCGACATCTGCACCGTTTCAAAGACCTGAGTCACATTCGAAAATTAAATGATTGGGCAGCAACCCGCAACGCAGGCGAGCACTGACGTGAGTGCTCAAACCATGACGACCTTATCGACGACATAACGCACACCGGGTGAGTTCCAGGCAGCGTTGATAGCCAGGTTTTTCTCGGCCCAGCTTTGCACTTTGCCGCTGAGGGTGATGGTGTCGCCATCCAGCGAAACTGCAATTTGCTTGGCGTCGAGCGCAGCATGCCTTTTAAGCGCGGCTTCAATATCGCCTTTGATCGCAGCCACATTGACGCGTGGTTTGACTAAAATTTGGTTGATCACACCTCGCACACCTGCCAAATTGCGCACAGCCCCAGCAGCGGCATTGCGCTGATAATTCCAAAACACGTCACCAGACAAAGAAATCATCCCGTTTTCAACCGCCACATGAATGGCGTCCTTGGGAACAATGGACACCCACTGCATCGCGTTGACCGCAGACAAAGCGATATCCGAATCAGTACGCTTCTCAGACGATCTAAGTTTGACATCCACCTCAATAGCCACAGCCCGGGTGCCCTTCACACGTTTAGCTGCACGCTCAGCGCCCCATTTTTCAGCATAGGTGTCAACGTGACCGCTAAGCGTGACGACGCCCTGATCAACTTCAACGCCAATATGAGCCGCATTGACCGAGGACTCCCAAGCCAACTCGGCCAAAACGTCTTCCTGCAATTGCTTATCGGTTTTCATCGCGATCCTTCCTAGAACATTAGAGTGGACTTTCAGTCTGGAATGGATCAGTGAGATATTCGGTGCGGTATCCCACAGTCGTGATACGGGGCGCGTGGCAGGATGGGCCAACAGAGGAGGCATCATGGAAAATTCAAACGAAATTGAGCTCATGAGACTTTATGAAGAAGCGACTTTTGTGATTTTGATGGCGTACGACCACCATAAAAAATCAAGGGTATTAATGGAAAAAGGTCGCTTGAAAACTGCTCTAGATCACGTAAAAATTGTCCTTCAGAACGCAGAAAGGTTGCAAGCGACGATGGTTAAAGTTATGGCGGGACTTGAGGAAAATTCTGTCGGAATAAACCACAGCTGGGTGCACAAATTGCCACCTAATGAAGATTTTTTGGGCCAACATTGAATTCAAAGCACTGGAAGAGCCATGTCATTTTTTTCAAACTAGGCATTCTTTCCCTCAAATGCCTAAGTGAGCGATGATTTCAATGGTTCGAAAAATATCTCTACTGGCGCCAATTTCGACTTGCACACGGGTTGCCGCCTTGTGCCATATTTTTGCTTTTTTAGCGGGAAGCAAAGGTGCTAGAGCTTCAACGTTGTAACGCAGCTGCTTGGCCAGAATGCGCGTACGGTGTTCAATTTCCGGGTCTGTGCAGTTGATGGGTTGAGTCAACAATTGATCGGCCAACTTACGGATAGCCTCAGTCACTTGAGGAGTTGCTTTATTTAGTTTAATTTTGTTGTGAACCTTATTGGTTTTTTTCACAATACCGAATTCCAACCACCGATAAATATCTATGATTGCCACGCCGACGCTTGGATTTAAAAAAGCTGCCAGTACTTGGCTTCGCTGGTATTTTCTCTTTCTTCGAAGGCCTTGCTGAACTTTCTTCCAAATCTGCACGCTCCTTAGTCTGGAATTGGCGGTGACACGACCTTGAAGCAACTCGACGTACCCAGTTGAAACATCCAAGTCTCGCAACAAAGTTAGATGCTTCAAGAGTGGCCTGAATCCGACTCTAGATGGTGTGTCTCGAAGGCAAGGGGATTTTTTAAACAGTCTCAAAGCGCTTTTAAAGCGTCGCCAGCCAATACGCGCTTGATGCACCAGTTCTGGATTCTGGGAAGATCGGAGCATGTCAAGATGGCTGGTAAATTGAACAAACGGTTCACGCAAGATACTTCCAATTACCTCTTTAACAGTCATCTGTCTTGTGATAGATGTAGGCTTCGGGCGAACGGGCTCTAAAATCTTTCCTTCAATAATTTGAGTGCTGCGCTCGGCAACGCTAGCGTGCACGAGCAGCATGGGAACTGATTGGGCAATTTCATGGGCCACATCAAACAGGGAGGTCGGGTTGCCTTGCAAAAGCTCTAATACCAATTCACGAATCGGCGCTGTTTGCATGTTCCCAATAAGCTCACCGCATTCCAAGGCGACGCTAACTTGACTACCACAGGCAGCTTTAACGCTCCAACTTGTACGCTCAAAGCTTGTCTTTAAGTAAGGCTGCAGTTGCTCTAAACGCTTGCTCTTTTTGCGATTGAAAAGCCCCATTTCAGCTATGTGCAAAAACCCGAAATTGAGCTGTCCATCTGAAAGGAGCGTTGACAATTGATTTGTTCGATGCAAAACCGTGGCACTGCTATTCGACGACTGAAGCACCTGAAGCCATTGAATTTTATTAACCGAGACCATTTTTTTTTGAATCAAAAGCTCTAATTGGTTGTGGCGCAGCAATCGATCTGGCGTGTCGAAATACGTGTTTTCAAAATGAACGGTTTTTGCCTTTTTAGTTATCAGATTTGGAGTGCTGGCAACTAGCCGAACAAGATCCTCGGGAGGTTTCAGGGCCAAGGAAAATCTGAGTTGAATTTTCTCGGATGAGATCAATTTCACCGTTTGATGCCCTACTCTTCTGCGCGAATTCATGACTAAAAATCTCAAACAGTCAAGGTACGAAAGATCCGATCCCAAAAGTTGCTTGTAACGCCAAAGTGGCCTATGGCTCTATCATTCTTTTTATGCATGGCGTGGTGAAGCGCATGGTGACGCCGGCGCTTACGAAACCAAACGTTTTGACTTTGCGAGTGGTGTGTTGCGTGATGCACAAAGCTATAGGCGGCGTAGCCCATCAGTACGCCCAAAGTCAGCCCACCAGCATGCCAAGCACCCAACAGCCAAGCACCGGGTAAAAAAACCAAGGTAAAAATTAGCCCTATGCTGAATGCCGTTGGCAAACATATCAACGCCATGGGCCGCTGATGGTGTTCATCATGCCAGCGCTTAAAAGGTGCAACACCGTGCAATATAAAACGATGCAACAAATATTCAATCAGCGACCATGAAATCACACCCAGTACAACAAACACCAGTAGCTCTTTTCTGTGATTTAAAGGGGCATGAATAAGTATCGCCAAGGCAAGCAAAACCGGCGAAGTCGCGTAAAAAATTAAATCAAGGCGGTAAGCCAACTGGCCATGTTCAATCTTAAATATTTTCATACTTTGATTTCTTGCTCCAAAACGAAGCCTTCTGTATTGCCGTCGATGACTAGACCGCAAATGAGGCTCTCCTAAATCGTTCTTTCTCTCACCCTAGATTGTCATCGTCTGTTCGTTGACAAACATAGAGAAGGTTTTGAGAGCCAATCCAATGTGTGTGCACAAACGAACAGTATCTTCAGGCCTAAAGACCTAGTCTCCGACGCCTGAGTACGGAGATTTAAACAATGCACAACTTATGGACAAAAAATTTCAAGTTCCGCTTAGCCCAACTAGGTCTTCCCTTAAGCTTAGTTTTACCTAACGGTGAAAAAATTGAGTCCAATTTAATAAGCGAGAAACCGCCTCAACTGACGATCTGTAAATGGTCTACTTTTACTGATTTAGTTACTGGGCGGCTTGGTGACATCGCCTCGGACTTGGTCGAGGGAAAAATATATTTTGAAGGCTCCATGCGCCAACTGATGCAAATTGCGCAAACGTTATTGCAAACGGAGCCTAACCAAACACAACGAAATGTGCTGAGCCGTTTCATTCACAAGAGCGTACATCAATGGCAAAGCCGAAATCGCCATTCGCGCTCAACCGATGCCGAACAAATCCAGTCACATTACGACGTATCAGACGACTTTTATGCGCTATGGCTAGATCCCAAGCGCGTTTATTCATGCGCCTATTTTGCTGATGCATCTATGCCACTGGCGCAAGCGCAAGAGTCCAAACTTGACTTGATTTGTCGAAAACTTCATTTGAAATCTGGAGATAGATTTCTGGATATCGGGTCGGGCTGGGGGGGCTTGCTTTTATGGGCTGCTGAACACTACGGCGTTCAGGCCACAGGGATCACTTTGTCCCGCAACCAGTTCGTGCATGTGCAACGCCGTATTCAAGAAAAAGGGTTACACAAAAGAGTGACACTTCTTTTTGCCGACTACCGAGATTTAGACGAAACAAAACCTTTTGACAAAATCGCCTCCATTGGCATGTTTGAGCATGTGGGTCGAGCTAACATGCCTGAGTATTTTTCAAAAATTTGGCGCCTTCTTAAGCCAGGCGGTTTGTTAATGAACCACGGCATCACCGCTGGCGGTGTCGGCTACCAGCAGCTGGGTTTGGGCCTGGGCGATTTCATCGAAAAATACATCTTTCCAGGCGGTGAGCTGCTGCACGTGAGCGAAGTCGCACAGCATATGGCGCAGGCTAATTTGGAGTTGGTCGACGTAGAAAACTTACGCCCACACTATGCAAAAACACTCTGGGCGTGGTCCGATAACTTAGAGAGCCAATTAGACCAAGCGAAAGTCATCTTGACGCGTGATAACAATGACCGTGCAGACAACGTCTTGCAAGCCTATCGGCTTTACTTGGCCGGATGTGCGCTTGGTTTTGAACGCGGCTGGACATCGCTTTACCAAATGCTGGCCATGCGTTCGGGTCATGCCACCGACTACCCTTACACACGTAGCTATATGTATGACAACTCAACCGGTATGGGCACTGCGTAGTGGATTCAAGTTAACCCTTACAGAAAGTGAGTCATTCAGAGAGAATCCAAAATGATTCAGTTGCACTTAGCGCCACGGGTAATCCCTGCAATCAAGACTCCAGTTACGGGAAGCTGCAGCACCTACCTGACTTAAACTGCTCCAACTTTTAAAACGGAGCAGGAAACCGATGTCCATGGTTCAGTTGGCGCTCAAGCGCCCTTACACGTTCCTCGTGATGGCCATCCTGATTGTGTTGGGAACTCCGTTTGCGTTGAAGAATATGGCGACAGACATATTCCCCGAAATCAACATCCCAGTCATCAGTATTATTTGGAACTATAACGGCCTACCCGCCCAGGAAATGGGACTGCGCGTTGCGGGTCAAACTGAGCGCGGCTTGACCACGGTGGTCAGTGACATTGAGCATATCGAGTCCACTTCCCTAGCGGGGGTAACCATTGTCAAGGTCTTCTTTCAGCCCGGCGTCAACATTCAGACCGCCATTGCCCAAGTGGTCGCCTCGGTTCAAACTCAGGTACGCCAGCTGCCGCCGGGCATCACGCCTCCATTGGTCATCAAATATTCGGCTTCCAGCATTCCAGTGATGCAGTTAGCTCTGTCCAGCCCCACATTGGCTGAAAACGCACTCTTCGATGTGGCTGTCAACGGATTGCGCCCCCAGCTGATCACAGTACCCGGTGTGGCCTCGCCCTTCCCCTATGGCGGGAAGGTGCGGGTTATTTCAGTGGACTTGGATGTTGAGGCCTTGCAAGCGCGGGGACTGTCTCCGGCTGACGTGGTGAACGCCGTGAACACGCAGAATTTGATCTTGCCCTCAGGCACCGTGAAGCTGGGCGAAACAGAATACACGGTCCGCATGAACGGTTCTCCGGGTGTGCTGTCGGGCCTGAACGATTTGCCCGTACGCACCACCGGTAACATCACCACTTACCTCAAAGACGTGGCCTATGTGCGCGATGGCTTTCAACCGCAGACCAATGTGGTCAGGCAAGATGGCTTGCGCGGCGTACTTGTTTCTGTTCTTAAGAACGGCGGGGCTTCGACCCTGGACATTGTCTCCAACGTCAAGGCGCTGCTGCCTAAAGCGGTCCAATCGCTGCCGCCTGATGTGAAAGTTACGCCCCTCTTTGATCAGTCGGTGTTTGTACTGGCTGCCATTGAGGGTGTGGTGGTGGAGGCTTTAATTGCTGCGGTTTTGACTGCGACCATGGTGCTGCTGTTTTTGGGCAACTGGCGCAGCACCTTGATAATTGCGCTGACGATTCCCCTATCCATACTGGCCTCCATCCTCGCCCTCTTTGCTTTGGGCGAAACCCTGAACCTGATGACCTTGGGGGGGCTCGCGTTATCGGTCGGTATCTTGGTGGATCAGGCGATTGTGACCATCGAGAATATTGAGCGGCACCTGCACTTAGGCAAACCACTGTTGAGTGCGATTGAGGTAGGCGCCGAAGAGATCGGCTCGGCCGCGTTGGTCTCCACCCTGTGCATCTGTATTGTCTTTGTGCCCATGTTCTTTTTGCCGGGCGTTGCGCGGTTCTTGTTTGTACCCCTGGCCGAAGCGGTGGTCTTGGCCATGATCGCCTCGTACTTCTTGTCACGTACCTTGGTGCCGACCTTGGTCATGATGCTGATGGGCGGCGACCACGGCGCTGCAGCCCAGGACAAGTCCAGTCTGCTGATGCGGGTCTACCGCAGTTTTGACGCTCAATTTGAACGAGTGCGACGGGTCTACACCCTGTCCATATCAGCGGCCTTGACGCACCGTGGCCGCTTTATGGCTTTGTTCTTTGGATTTTGCGCTCTTTCGTGTCTGATCTACCCCTTCCTAGGGCGCGACTTTTTCCCGAGCGTGGACGCTGGGCAAATTCGCCTGCACATGCGCGCCCCAACTGGCACCAGGATTGAAGAAACCACCCGATTGGCCGATGCGGTAGAGAACGTGATTCGCGAAATGATCCCTGAAGATCAACTCGACACGATTTTGGACAACATCGGCCTGCCCAACAGCGGCATCAACTTGTCCTACAGCAATGCCGGCACCATAGGCACCATGGACGCCGAGATTCTGATGTCGCTTAAACACGGCCATTCGCCGACCGATAATTTCATCACCCAGTTACGAAATGAACTACCCAAGCGCTTTCCAAATGTGGAGTTCTTTTTTCAAGCCGCCGACATTTCCACGCAAATTTTGAACTTCGGCTTGCCCGCTGCCATTGACGTACAGTTTTCGGGCTCGGATGTAGTGGGCAACACCGCACTGGCTTCGGAATTGACACGCGCGATTCAAAAAATCCCCGGCGCAGTTGACGCCCATGTGCATCAGCGTTTGGATGGCCCGGTAGTAGACCTGCAAATGGACCGCACCCGCCTGCAGCAATTTGGCTTGGGCGCCACCAACGTGGGGCAAAACGTGTTGATCGCTTTGTCGGGCAGCTCGCAAACGGCACCAGCGTTTTGGTTGAATCCACAAAACGGCGTGGTCTACAACGTGGTGGTGCAGGCACCGCAATACAAGATCGACTCCATTGACGCCTTGCTGGGCCTGAACATTGGCTCGGCCCCCAACGCCAATAGCGGAGCCAATGGTGTCGCCCTGCCAACCACTACGCCACAACTGCTTGGCAACTTAGTGGAAGCCAAGACCGGGCGGCAAATGCCCATCGTGTCGCGCTACAACATTCAACCCGCGGTAGATGTGTATGTGAGCGTGCAAGGGACCGATTTGGCCAGCGTGGCCAACCAGGTTCAACAACTGGTGAACGAGATTACCCCCAAGCTCAAACGCGGCAATCAAGTCACGTTGCGAGGCCAGGTGCAAACCATGCAATCGTCTTTCATCGGCTTGGGTCTGGGCCTGGCCATGGCCATTGTCTTGGTCTACTTACTGATCGTGGTCACATTTCAGTCCTGGATCGATGCAGCCATCATCATCACAGCCCTGCCCGCCGCGCTGGCCGGCATTGCATGGATTTTGTTCGTCACAGGCACCACTTTGAGTGTTCCGGCCTTGACTGGGGCCATCATGACCATGGGCGTAGCTACAGCCAATAGTATTTTGGTAGTGTCTTTTGCGCGGCAAAGGCGTGACGAAGGCGTGGCACCTTTGGCGGCCGCACTCGAAGCTGGCGCAACCCGCATCCGTCCCGTGATGATGACGGCCTTGGCCATGATCATTGGCATGATCCCGATGGCCTTGGGCCTGGGCGAAGGCGCCGAACAAAATGCCCCTTTGGGCCGTGCTGTGATCGGTGGCTTGCTGTTTGCCACTGTGTCTACCTTGTACTTTGTGCCGGTGGTCTACGCGTCCATACATCTTCGCCTGCTAAACCGGCAGGAGAAAAAACAAGCCTTGAAGCATGCGCTCGCAGTGGCGCAGGGAAACTGAACTATGTCTGAAGAACGTCATTCATCACTGGCCATTCACTCCACGGGCGTAGACGACCCTCATGATCTGATGCAAAGGCACCAAGTTATTCGCAGCAGCAAAATCACGGCGGCGATCGTGGTGGTCTTGCTGCTGCTGGGTGGCACGCGCACGGTGCTCAGTCAATCACACAACATGGAGCAGCTTAAGGCCGATGTTCATGCCCGCAGTCAAATCTACGTCAAGACCACGGTCATTCAGGTGAGCGAAGCCAGTCAAACTGTGGCCTTACCTGGCAGCTTGCAGGGATATGTGCAGTCGCCCATTTATGCCCGGGTGCCAGGCTATGTGAAGCGCTGGCAAAAAGACATTGGCAGCCGAGTACGCAAAGGAGAAGTGCTTGCCGAACTTGAAACTCCTGAAACCGACGAACTACTGTCACAAGCCATGGCTGCACGGCAACAAGCTGCTGCCAGTTTGGAATTGGCCAAAAGCACTGAAGCCCGTTGGACCGCACTGCGGGCTAAAGACGCCGTATCACAGCAAGAGGTTGACGAAAAGCGCAGCAACAGCACCCAAGCCATGGCCAATTTGGCAGCGGCCGAAGCCAATATGCAACGGCTCAAACAGTTGAGTAACTTTAAAAGTCTTTTGTCACCCACCGATGGTGTGATTACCCGCCGCAACGTCGATACCGGTGACTTGGTTGATGCAGGTGCGGCAGGTGGCCTGCCCCGAGCTTTATTTGTAGTCACACAAACCGACCCTCTTCGCCTGTACGTGAATGTTCCACAAACCTATGCGCAACAAATCAAAGCCGGTCAAACTGTGACAGTGCGACAGACCGAATTGCAAGGCCAAAAATTTGATGGCAAGTTGGCCCGCACGGCGGCTTCAATTGATCCCCTCACACGCTCCATGCAAGTCGAAATCAGCCTGCCCAACAAAGACGGCACCTTGCTGCCAGGGGCTTTTGTGCAGGTGGATCTGCCGCTGCAAAGTAAAGCCAACCTCACCATCCCCAACAATGCACTCATCATCCGTGCAGGCAATGTGAAAGTGGCCACGGTCGACGCTGACAAGCGCGTAAAAATGCAAGTCGTCACACTGGGCCGTAACTTGGGTGAACAAGTGGAAGTGACCAGTGGCCTGAAGAATGGCACCCGTTTGGTGCTCAATCCACCCGATGCCTTGTCCGATGGCGATGTCGTTAATTTTGCAGCCGATGCGTCCAAGCAAGATGCTGAATCTAAGGGCCAAGACAAAGCTGCGGCGCCAAAGGGAAAGCCGTGAAAGACAAGCGCTTCTTCTGCCTAACTGCGTTGACTTGTGCAATCGTCAGCGCGGCCTTGCTGTCTGCCTGCGCAGCAGGACCGACCTACGTCAAGCCCAGCGTCGAGATGCCAGTGAGCTGGCAACTGCAAGAGCCTTGGCGCACCGCCCGTCCGGCCGACGCACAAGCAAAAGGCACTTGGTGGGAACGCTTTGGCGATGAGGATTTGAATGCGCTTGAGAACAAAGCCTTGCAAGCCAACCAGACCCTCGTGGCGGCACAGGCTCGACTGATGCAAGCGCGGGCCGTGGTAAACCAAAACGTCGCCAGCCGTTTGCCACAGGTCAATCTGGGCACTAAAGTATCGGAGTTGCGAATTTCAGCCAATAGGCCTTTGACCAACTACAACGCTCCAAACTGGTCTACGCTGCAAAACGATTACACCACCGTCTTGTCTGCAAGCTACGAAGCCGATCTGTGGGGCCGGGTGCAGGGCTTAGTCGATGGTGCCACAGCCTCGGCCGAACAAGTGGCTGCCGATCTGGAAAACACCCGCCTGGTTCTGTGCGCAGATGTAGCAGTTAATTACTTCAATTTGCGCGCACTCGATGTCGAATTGGATGTCGTGCAGCGCGCCTTGGCGCTGCAGCAATCATCGCTGGCCTTGGCCAATCATCGACATGACAGCGGCAGTGCCTCTGGCCTTGATGTAGCCCAGCAGCAAGCCTTGCTGGACACCACCCTGACGCAGGTCGACCTCTTGCAGCGCCAGCGCTCGCAGTTTGAGCATGCACTGGCCACACTGACCGGTACACCAGCGCCCAACTTTAAATTGGCACCTCGCTTGGTTGCAATGATGACGCCTGTGGTTCCCCTGGGCATTCCTTCTGGCTTGCTAGAGCGCCGCCCCGATGTTGCCTCTGCCGAGCGCGCCATGGCGGCCGCAAATGCCCAAATCGGTGTGGCCAAGGCCGCGTTTTATCCAAGCGTTATCTTTGGTCCGAGCTTTGGCAACGATAGCCGTAAGATTGCGACCATTTTCAGTGGGCCCAGTGTATTGTGGTCCATGGGTGTGTCGGCCACACAAACACTGTTTGACGGCGGACGCATCAGCGCCAATGTGGACTTTAGCCGTGCCGGGTACGACATGTCCGTGGCCAACTACAGGCGCGTGGTGCTTACAGCCATGCAAGAAGTGGAGGATGGCTTGAGCAGCGTGAGCGCTCTGGATCGGGCCATCACCCAAGCCCAGCGCGCAGTCGACAGTAACCGCAGCGTCATGGCGATTGCCCAAGTGCGCTATGAAGGTGGCGTATCCAACTACCAAGACATGATCACCGCTCAACAAGCGCAGCTGAGCAGCGAACGATTGGCGACACAACTGCTGGGCCTGCGCCAATTAGCCTCGGTATTTCTCATCAAAGCGCTGGGTGGGGACTGGGAGGCGGCCGCTCCTAGCAAAGCAAGCGCCCCAGCCCAGGTAAAAACCAATTGATTCGGTCAATGGCTGCGCCGGCTGTCCCAGTTCAGCTCAACTTATCTCGCACACTTCAACTTCGAGCTCTTGCTAGGTAGGACTAGGCACTTCGCCTTCGGGCAGCAACAAGCTACCCTGCAGCAAACCGACCAGCGTGCGCCATAGCAGCCACATGATCACTGCGGTGACTAACAGCAACCAAGACAAGGCCCAAGCCCCTTGTTCATGCGTCACAAGGCGAAGGGATAAGGCTGCACTCGCAGCCAGTGGAAATGACAAGCCCCAAAACACGATACCAAAGGGCTGGGTCATGATGCGCCGAACAACGCCCATGGACCACAACGTAAAGAAAAAAGATAGGCCCCAGGCCATTTGCACAAGCCATTCGGGTGCGCCCAAATTTGCCCCCGACAAACCCAGGACCGCCGGTGGCGCAATGGTGACGAAGGTGGCTGGCAGCATGCGTTCAGGCCAAAGTCCAATGATGCCAATTCGAAGCCAAATCAAAGTGAGCGAAACCGGCCACAGCACGGCCGCCAAAGCGTATTGCATACCCGCCCAGGCGCTGTGCCCCAAGGAGACTCCGGCCAATGCAGGCAACACATTGCCAACCACCGGGATGAATAAAGCCGGTGTCATGGCGCCCCAAAATGCGGCTGGGGTGAGCCCTGGGCGCAGCCAACGCTGAACCACCCACACGGTGGCGGCGAACAAACTGGCCGAGCCGCCCATCCACATCGCATCGGCTAAGACGCTCGGGCCTTTCAGCGTGATCATCACGGTGGACAACAAAATAAAAGAAGATGGCACTGCAGCTACAAACACATGCCGCACGGGATGCGCCACATCTTCACGCCAGGCGTCAGGAAAACGCCAGAGCTTGTACAACATGGCGATTACCAAAAAGACCAAGGCCATTGCGGCGATGCAGCCCAAGGCCTCAGAAAAATCAAGTGCCCACTGCCCCCACCAGGGGGAAGCGCGCTGCCAAGCCAGGGACAAGCCGCATAGCCCCATGACCACGGCAAACCAAGCCAGTGTCACATGCTGAAGCGAAAAAATGGGACGTCTTGAGTGCATGTTCATTGGCAAGTGAAGTTGGAGGCGACTTGTGGATCGCCTGAGCCGATGTAATGTGAGTACTGTGGATAGGCGCAAAACGGTCGGCTGCGCCCTGGAAATACACTGGTGCCCTTGGCCTCACTGAGCTGCACGGGAAAAGGCGTTTTGATTCCTCGACGTCTGCTCCATCAAAGAACTTCAAAAAAGCGCATCACAACCTTATCGGGTTGGCGTGCACCTGTGCCCAAAAACAACCGCTCACTGATCCACCCCAAAGATGCACTGGTTGTCTCAAAACAGGGGCTACAGCGAAAATAAACTTCGGAGGGATCGACCATTTCACCACGTACCAGGCGTGCCATGACCTCGGGCGCGGCGGTGCGCACGGCCCTGTTTTGCACATAGATTAAATCGCCGCCATCGGTCTCGATGACGTAACGCGCGTCCAACTCGGCCATGCGAGGATTCAAGATCAATTGAAAATCGGCGCCGCCCGGCAAGACACGCGCTGACCAGCCTTGACCCTGAACCTCGCCACCCAAGATGGGAATCACCCGGCGCCGACCATGAACGGCCTGTCCGACCTCTTGCGGCGAGGCCACATGCACCGACAAATCGGCAAAAAATTGGAGTGGGGGTGGCGCTAAATTCAACATGCTGGTGATGGTAATCGCACCAAGCAGGCCACACTGTCACCCATGAAACCGATTTAACGTCAAGTTAAACTGACGGTGCTACTCAAGTCGTTTTCAAGTCATGCAAGTGAATGATGCGCTGCACAAAGTGGCCCATTCCGCCTTCTTCGTACTGTTTGCGGTCCATTTCGCTGGTGAGCATGGCCAGATGCCTGAAGTCTCGCGCTGCAGTGCTGGTGGGGGCGAATTCGGTCACCGCCTTGTGATGCAAAGCGGCTTCCACC
This sequence comes from Comamonadaceae bacterium, assembly GCA_947452725.1. Classification (GTDB taxonomy): domain Bacteria; phylum Pseudomonadota; class Gammaproteobacteria; order Burkholderiales; family Burkholderiaceae_C; genus Limnohabitans_A. Next base: position 16,772 of record CANGEG010000023.1, read on the forward strand.
ATCAACTCATCTTGAATGACAGTTCCTAAAAAGTTGAGTTCCCGATTTAAAAATTTATGGGTGACGGTATTTAGGTGATCAAACATTTTTTGACCTTCGTCCAAGGTCTGCGCACCATTCACGATGACGTAGATGCGGTCCAAATTGAAGTCGCTGCACAATATTTTGATCATGGCATAGGCGTCGGCCAACCCATCTTTATCGTCACTGCGCACCACCACCAGCCGCCGGCCCGTACTGGCCATTAGGGACAGGATCGAAGGGTCAGTGCCTGGCGGCAAATCGATAATCAGAAAGTCCAAAGCGTCTTCTAGGGCACTGAACTGCGACAAGGCGCGTGAGGCCTGCTCCGGGTTGAGCGCGGTCATTTGGGCAATATGGTTGGCCGCGTCGATCAACTGAATTCCGTAATGGCGCGAATGGATGATCTCCTTGAGACTTTTATCGCCTCGGATGAAGTCTCCCAAACTGAATGGGCACTTGACGCCCAATGCCAACTGCGCATTTGACGCACTGGAATTGGCATCCAAAAGCATGACGTTGTAGCCCATATCATGCAGGGCCACAGCTAAATTTATCGATACGGTGGTCTTGCCGACGCCCGAATTACCACTGGTGATGCCAATGACTTGGGTGTGTGTTGGTTTCTCCATATTTTATCTTTAAATATATAAATTGTTATTAAAAATTAAAAAAATATGCCTTACCCGATAAGGCACAAACCAGCAAGAAGCTTAATTGAAAACGTGTGTTTCACCAAAACTGATGTCATAGTCCAGCATCAACTCTTCGCCGGATTTAACAGCTTTGAGGGTGATCAGCTGCCCATTTTTCAAATACTTCACGCTGGGCTTTTTGGAGTGATTCAAGTACACCGCCATGTTCATGGTGTTCATGCCCACAGACGGGATATGCATTACCTCGTTGTTGTAATAGCAAAACATATCGAGCTCTTTGCGAACCCCTTTAGGTAAGCCCTTGAGCTCTTTGTGCGTCAAGGGCACCTCCTTCACCTCATGCCAAGTGCGCATAGGATTGACGCCTTTGGGAATGGCACGAACCGCAAACACACCGATACCGTGAACCGGAGAGATGCCGAGGCGGCAATACACCTCGTTTTGCAAATGTTTGAGCAGCTTATTTTTGATTTTTGACATCATGCGGACTTTGGAGATCAGGCGAAACTCATCAATTTCTGTGTTCACAGGTGACGGTGAATCCGGTTCCAAACTTCGTGCTTGAAATCGGTGTGCAAGGGTGAGGTCGAATCCAGCGCCAATGGGTGATCCGAAGAAGTCATGGCCAAGGCAAAAATGGGCTCAAAGTCGGTCACAAATAAGGCTTTGTATCCGTAGTCGTCCACGGGCCCCAGGTTGTAATATTTGTAGCCGTTGTCAGCCGTCCAGCGCGAGGCCAAAAGACAAGCATAAATGCCGGGTGATTTGTTTTTATAGTCACGGTTCCATTGGCAAAAACTGCCATATACCTGTTGCCGCTGGGGCAACAAGATAGAAACATCGGTGAGGACCAGATCGCCGTTGGGCGCGTGCACCTGAATCACCAACAGATCCAGGTCGCGAATGTAGTCGACAAAGCCTTCCACTTCCTGGTCATGGATGTAGTAGTTGGCGAAATGCTCACCGCCCATGGTGTAGACATCTTCCGTGGTGACCTCTCGACCCGGCACCACAGTGAAGGTCGTCACCAAGTCTTTGCACAGCTTGTCCAGCTCTTTGAATTTTCGACTACGGCGTGACTCGGTCCAAAAGTCAGCTGAGCCCGCATGCACCAAGCCGTATTTGTCGTTAATGGGAACGCCGTAAGGGCTCTCAGGCGGCACGGCATAAACGATAAAGGGCTTCGCAGCCATCTCCAGCATGGCGGGTGACACATCGACATAAGGACACAAAGCGTCCCAGCGCGAGGTGTAATACAAAATATCCTCGTGGTAACTCTCCACGCACAAATTTTCAGTCGTCCATGACTGATGGCCCAACACGTGAACTTCGTTGGCGGGCTCTTGCACAGCAAGCTCTTCGGTGCAAAATTCGGCTTCTAGTAACTGCATGCTCATTTCAACTTTCGATCAATCCAAGGATTGACGGGCAAGACTTCCAGCTCAAAATAATCCAAATCGATGGCATAGTTTGTGGCCAAAAACGCTTGGTCTGTATGCTCCAAATTTTGAATCATTTCAGCCATTCGGGAAAAATGCAAAGACGCCTCGCTGTCGGGATTGGCAAGTTGCTCAAAGTAGACGGACTTCAAGGGGCACTCCACATCGAAGTGAAAGCTGCGCGTTTGCGGCGCATAAGACAGGGGGTACAACTTGCAGCTGACTGGCTTGGCTTCAGCTAACTGGCAACCCACAGGGCCCAGGTGTTCACATCGCGTTTCAATGCACACGCTGCCATAGACCGTTTTTTCCTGCCGCGTCAATGTCACTTCCAGCGGCGGGTAGTCCTCATCCACATGGCAGCAACGCTGGCATTGGGCGCAATGGTCAAAAAGCATAGGCAACGACTGTTTTTTTCATGAGACCTGAACGCCCAAAAGCGTGACAAGCTTGAACCCATCCGCCACCTCTCTAACGGGCCTTCATTAAGCCAAGGTCATGTCGGTATGGGACTGGAAATTTTTTGACACTTTAAATGCAATTTGTAGTTTTATCAATTAAATTTAAAAAATTAATTAACCCAATTCAGGTGCACCAGTGCAAGCCCCATTTAAAAAGGTGACAGCGCGCAAGGCACAGGCATGATTGAATGCATAGTCAACAGACAAAAACGAGGAGCTAACCCCATGGGCAATCAACTTCAAGGCCAAGTGGCCTGGATCACCGGCGGCGGCAGTGGCATTGGATTGGCAGGCGCCATGGCCTTGGTGCAAGCCGGTGCGCATGTCATCATCACCGGTCGCAACCATGTGACCAATGAAAGCGCGTTACAAACCTTACAAGCGCTAGGCAATGCACAAGCAATGCAACTGGATGTGGCCGACAAAAATGCAGTTAAAGCAGCAGCGGACAGCATTTTGGAGCAACATGGCCACATTGACATCTTGGTCAATAGTGCCGGAACCAATGCCACACAGCGTAACTTTGATGTCTTGAGCACCGACGCTTGGGACGATGTAGTGGGCATCAATTTATCAGGCACTTTTTACTGCGTCCATGCGGTCTTGCCCGCCATGCGGGCGCAGCAAGGCGGCTTGATCGTGAATGTCTCGTCTTGGGCCGGCCTTTACGCCAGCAAGCTCACAGGCCCGGCCTACAACACCACCAAGCGCGCAGTTCTGGCGCTGACAGAATCCATCAATATGGAGGAATGCGCGCACGGCATTCGCGCCACCTCGCTGTTGCCTGGCGAGGTGGCCACTCCCATCATGGAAAAACGCCCTACCCCCCCGTCCCAGGCTCAGCGCGACCTGATGGTGCAGGCTCAGGACATGGGCCAAGCGATCTTATTCTTAGCCCAAATGCCGGCGCGCACCTGCATCAATGAACTGGTGATCTCGCCTACGCACAATCGCTTTTACCTTGGCGGCCTAGAAACCCCTCCCCCTCGCCCTTAACGATTTACGATTAAAAAGCACAAACTCACAACCATGACCGAATCCACCATCTACACCCCGCCCACCGTCTGGACCTGGAACAAAGCCAACGGCGGGCGCTTTGCAAACATCAACCGTCCTATCGCAGGCGCCACCCAGGAGCAAGACTTGCCGCGAGGCCATCACCCGTTGCAGCTGTATTCCTTGGCCACACCCAATGGTGTGAAGGTCACGATCATGTTGGAGGAGTTGCTGGAGGCTGGACACACCGGGGCCGAATATGACGCCTGGTTGATTCGGATCAACGAAGGCCAGCAATTTGGCAGCGGCTTTGTCAGCATCAACCCTAACTCCAAAATTCCGGCCTTACTCGATTGCAGCGGTGCAAAATCCGTGAGGGTGTTCGAGTCGGGATCGATCCTGATGTACCTGGCTGAAAAATTTGGCGTATTTTTGCCCACCGAACCGGCTCAGCGCGCCGAATGTCTGTCTTGGCTGTTTTGGCAAATGGGCAGCGCGCCCTATCTGGGAGGTGGCTTTGGGCATTTTTATGCTTATGCCCCGATCAAGATCGAGTACGCGATCGACCGCTTCGCTATGGAAGTCAAACGCCAAATGGATGTGCTGAACCAACATTTGGCCAAACACCGTTACATGACCGGCGACGACTACACCATTGCCGATATGGCGATCTGGCCATGGTACGGCGGCATGGCAAAGGGCCAGTTGTATGAAGGTGGCGAGTTTTTGCAAGTGCAGGAATACACCCATGTGATTCGCTGGGCCGACGAGATCGCCCAACGCCCAGCAGTGCGACGTGGCCGCATGGTGAACCGTGTAATGGGGCCGTTGAACACCCAATTACACGAACGCCACGACGCCGGCGATTTCGACACGCAAACCCAAGACAAGCTGCAGGCCGCAGCCGAAGCCCCGGCCCCAGGAAATGCCCAGCCATGATCACGCTCTACGACTGCGCCACTGCCCCCAGCCCGCGTCGCGCGCGTTTGCTCCTAGCTGCCAAAGGCATTGCGCACAACACGGTGGAGATCGATCTGCGCAGGGGCGAGCAACTGAGCGAGGCTTATCGGCAAATCAACCCGCAATGCACGGTGCCGGCCCTGCGCACCGAAGAGGGCGATCTGCTGACAGACAACGCCGCCATCGCGGCCTACCTGGAAGCACGCTACCCCGCGGTGACCATGTTCGGCATCACGCCCCAAGACAAAGCCGAGATCGCCAGCTGGCAGTGGCGGGTGGAGTTTGAAGGCTTGATGCCGATTGCCGAGGTGCTGCGCAACACTTCCCCAGCCATGGTGAATCGCGCCCTGCCCGGACCCGTCAACTACCCGCAGATTGCGGCCTTGGCCGAGCGAGGCCTGGCTCGGCTGCAGCACTTTTTTGTCGAACTCAACGAGCGACTGGCAGGGCGGGAATTCATTGCAGCGGGTCAATTGAGCATTGCCGACATCACCGCCGTGGTCGCCGTCGACTTTGCGCGTGCGGCCAAGGTCAAGCCGGATGAACGGCACCCGCATCTGCTGCGCTGGCGTACGGCCATGGCGCAAAACCCCTTCATGGATTGAGCTGCCCCTATGAGAACTCACGAAAATCTGTTACTTTAAGCAAGGTTGCCATTTTGGCGGCTCTTGGTGTGTGTCTTGGAGTCGAAACCATGAAGCAATTATTTCAAAATGACTTCATTTTTGAAGAAGGTTTTCTTGCGCCGCAGGTATGCCAACAATGGGCCAACACCATCTTTGCGTACCCGGATATTTTTGGCCCCGATGTGGACCCGCATTACGGCCAAATGGCGGCGTTTTACGGCATGATTGAAGCGGGCTTGAATGAAAGCTACTTTCGCTTCGCCGCGCAGCACAACAAATTTTTAACGAAACACTTCCCTGAAATCGATGACATCATTGCCTATGCCGGGCAAAAAATTCTGACCCATTCGGGCCTGGCGGCCGACGCGCTCCCGGTGGTACCCAGAGATATTCAGTACTTCTTGAAGGCTGGTTTCAATTTACAACTGGCCACTTGGGGTCTTTACAACATCCATACCGATACAGAGGGCCTGATTCAATACCCCGACAGTATTTTCAACGCAGACACCCGGGCTTATTCCTGCGTCATTTCGGTCCAGCGCACCGCGCAACACACCGAAAAAAGAGGCGGCGATCTGGATATTTGGCAAGAACGGTATTTGGCCCATGAACTGGACCGCTTTTACAAACCCGACGGCGTGCATGCACACTCAAAAGCCAAGCGCACCAAAATTCCCTACGACGAAGGCAATTTAATTTTGTTTGACAGCTTCATGCCGCATGTGGTCTTGCCTTTCAAGGTGAAGAAAAAGCAAGACCGCCGCATCTCCATGGTGGTGCACTTCAACTACCGCCAACGTACCGAGAAAAATCCCTACCCCCACTTGGAATACTGGTACTGAAAAACGCCGCGCCTCAAGTCTCTAAAGCGGCCTTGTAAATCGAATTGACGGGCTGCGCCATCACACGCCGCAACATCGGCTCAAACTCTTGCATGGGCAAAGTCGCATAAGCCGCATCAAAAGCCGGCTCGTCGTACAGCGCAATGAATTCTTCGGTGCGGGCGTAATGCGAGTGGCCTTTGAACATATCGCGCATGTTCCGGTCCATGCCCAGATGATGAAAAAAGTGGTAGCCCTGAAAAATGCCGTGGTTTTGCACCATCCACAAATTGGCCTCGGACACAAAGGGCTTTAGAATCGCGGCCGCGATGTCGGGGTGGTTGAAGCTGCCCAAAGTGTCGCCAATGTCGTGCAGCAAGGCGCACACCACATACTCATCTTCACGCCCATCGCGCAAGGCGCGCGTCGCGGTTTGCAAACAATGGGTGTAACGGTCGACCGGAAAGCCGCCGTAGTCGCCGTCCAGTAATTTTAAATGCGCCATGACGCGATCAGGCAATGTTTGCGTGAACTGCATGAACTCCCCCGCAATGCCCTGCCAATCGGCTTGGGTGCTGTCTTGCATGCGGCTGAACTGGGCGCGAGCATTCATCAAAGTCTCCTGTGAGCGGCAAAACCTCAGCGTACACGGCGGCACGGCGTGGTGCTGTCCAACAGATGACAGCATCCCGTAAAAAGGGCAATTGCACTAGGGGCGAAGGCGACGCGCCATCCAGCCATAAAAGAAGGTTTTAGCGGCCTGCACAAACACCAAATAAACCAGCGTCATGCCCAGCAAAATCACATAAAAGTCCCAAGGCGGCGCGACAAAGCCAAAGTAAGCTCCAAGTGGGGTCAGTGGCAAGGCTACCGCCATGGCGACGATAGACATTGAGGTTAAGGCTAACAAGGGGTGCGGTTTACTTTTAAAAGGATTGCCTCGGGTGCGGATCACAAAGATGACCAATACCTGGGTGCACAAAGACTCGACAAACCAGCCAGTTTGAAACAGGGCTTCATGCGCGTTCAAAATTTTCAGCAAAACATAGAAGGTCAGAAAATCAAACAGTGAGCTGATGGGGCCAATGATCAGCATGAAGTTGCGAATAAACGCAAGATCCAAAATTCGCGGCTGTGCAATTTCTTGTGCATCTACTTCGTCCAAAGGAATCGGAATTTCCGAGATGTCATACAAAATATTATTCAACAAGATTTGCGTGGGCAGCATCGGCAAAAAGGGCAAGAACAACGCCGCGCCGGCCATGCTGAACATATTGCCAAAGTTGGAGCTGGTGCCCATCATGATGTACTTCATGATGTTGCCAAAGGTGCGTCGCCCCTCCAGTACGCCCGCGTGCACCACGTTCAAATCCTGCTCCAGCAAAATCATGTCGGCGGCGGCCTTGGCCACATCGACCGCCGAGTCCACCGACAAGCCCACATCGGCAGCATGCAAAGAAGGTGCGTCGTTGATGCCATCGCCCATATAGCCCACCACATGGCCGTTGGCTTTTAAGGCACGAATCACCTGCTGCTTTTGGCTGGGGTTGACTCGGCAAAATAAATTGACGTTATCGACACGCCTTTGCAAGGCCGGTTCGTCCAGCAAAGCGATCTCTTTGCCAAGCAAGACGCCCTGCACGTCAATCCCCAGTTGGCCACAAACATGGCGGGTCACCAGATCGCTGTCGCCGGTGATCACTTTGATGGCCACGCCTGCACGCTGCAATTTAGCTAAGGCCGAACCAGCGCTGGCCTTGGGTGGATCGAGAAAAGCCGCAAAGCCCGCCAGCACCAACTCCGACTCGTCGTTGATCAGCGCCACCGCATGGTCCCTGGGCACCTCGCGCCAGGCGATGCCCAGCACCCGCAAGCCCTGCGCTTCCATGGCATGGTATTGCGCATGAATGCGCTCGGCGTTGAGCTCGTCCATGTCCACCGCCGCAGCGTCTTGCTGCAGGCTCGCATGGGTACATAACTTAACGATTTCGTCGGCTGCGCCTTTGGCCACCAGCCAACGCCTGGCACCATCGTCGATCAAAACAGA
>CANGEG010000024.1 GCA_947452725.1 Comamonadaceae bacterium
TCGTCGTACTTCGCCATGAAAAACACCCCAAAGGTTGGATTGGTGTCCAACCTTTGGGGTGCAGTTCATTTGAAGCGGCTTTGTTTATGGGCGCAGAACAATTGGAACGGCAAGTTTTCCCGGGTGCCACACAGCTTCAATGTGGGCGCCTACCGGCAGCGCTAAGTCCCCGGCCATCGAGCCCCGCCAACCGACAAACAGATTCAGTGCCTTCAAGGCCATGGCGTCGTGGTCTTGCAAAGCCACGTTGGAAATTTCAGTGGCGCTCTTCATTTCTGATGAAGTTGAGCATGCCGGTTGGCGCGTGGTCACAAGGGACGAGGCCGAATTGCGCGCACCACTTGCAGACGCTCCAATAGGCGACAGCAAGCAAGAACCTGTTGGGTGTGGAGAGTGAGATGTCACCAAGCAGCATCACGGGCAGGCCGTCTTTTTGGAACTGAGCGGAACGGGAAGCACAGGCTGAAATAGGCCCATCACGAACGGTCGCGTTGGCGTTACCGCTACCGCCACTGGACTCTGCGCGAATGCTGCGAATGCTGCGAATGCAGTGCAAGCTATCCGAAGCGTTGGTGGGTGGGTTGAGCAAAATTTGCTCCATACCAACGGTTGAAACAGGACTGGACTGTGGCATTTGGCTGGCACCTGTGGGCGTGCCGGTCACAACCACCTCTTCGAGTTTCAGCCTGTCGTTATGGGATTGCGCACAGGCGCTGCAATGGCGCATTCGGCTAAAGGTGCGGCAATGACCACTTGATTGAGAAAGGGGTGTTATTGGATTTTCACCTGAAAGTTTCCAGAAATTAATACTATTGAATCGAGTTGAAAAGTTCGTCTGCGCAAGTTGACCCCTAGCCCACCAGTAGGTCATTTGCTGTGGAGGTAAAAAATTTTCAAATTCTTTGGAAACGTTTGCAATAAATGTGTTTTGTCTTTTATAGAAAATTTAAAAAAAGTCTATATGCTTTACTTTGGAAACATCTAAAATTTGGTTGTTTTTCTAACGTCACAACCATGCAAAAATTGCCAAATAAATGGGGATTTTGAAGTCAGGGTTTTCACTGAAGTCAAAATTCGTACAGGCTACGGAAAATGCAATCGATTGCAAGCATGAATATGCTTATACAAAGGAGCCATTGAACAATGAAAGACTACGCCAGTAGACAACGATCACCAAGAAAACATTTGGTGGGTCTGGGCGCAGTGGTGGTGTTGCATGCGCTGCTGTTTTGGGCCATCAACTCGGGCTTGGCGCATAAATTCGTCAAGATTGTGAAAGGCCCGGTGGAGGCCGTGTTGCTCGAAGAGACAAAGCCCGATATCCCGCCGCCGCCGCCTCCGCCGCCGCCGCCTAAGAACTTGCCACCTCCACCGCCCGCTTACGTGCCCCCAGTTGAGGTGCAGGTGAATGCACCGCCGCCGGTTAACGCGATCGCCGCAGTGTCCAACAAGCCTCAGCCGGAGGCGCCGCCGTCTCCTGCTCCGGTGGTCACCGCTCCGCCCGCCCCCATAGCGCGCACGGCCGCTGTGATTTCAGCGGCCAGTTGCGAAAAGCCCGACTACCCCAGCGCCTCGCGCCGGTTGGAAGAAGAAGGCACCGTCACTTTGAAATTCTTGGTGGGCGTGGACGGCAAAGTCAAAGAGTCTGCTGTAGAAAAGAGTTCAGGCTATAAACGTCTGGACGAGGCGGCGCGCCAAGGCCTGTCCAAGTGTCAGTTCAAACCCGGTACAGAAAACGGCCATCCTGTTGAGGGATGGGCGAACATGAAATACACCTGGAAGCTGGAGTAAGAGGGGCTGCCGCCCCTTGTGACTCGGCCCAAGATTCATTTTTATTAGCAAATTTAAAACAGACAAGCAGGAGTAAATCCATCATGAACAAACAGATCAAAACATGGCTATTGAGTATCGGTCTGGTTGCAGGCCTGGCGATGGCCAGCACGAGTTTTGCGGCCAAGCCCAAAGAGGCAACTCCGGCCGCCGCCGCCGCCGCACCTGCCGCACCTGCCGCTGAGGCTGCACCAGCGCCCATGGCTGCGCCCGCAGCGATCGTCGCGGCTCCTGGCGCAGAGGCGCAAGCCAGCGAAGACAACCCTTACGGCCTGGGCGCGCTGTGGGCACAAGGCGACATCGTGGCCAAAGGCACTTTGTTGATTCTGGTGCTGATGTCCATGGGAAGCTGGTACGTGATCGTGACCAAACTGTTTGAGCAGTCAAAAAATATGCGGTTTGCCAAAGCCGTGCAAGATGGCTTTTGGAGCGCCGGCACCTTGCGCCAAGGCGCTGATTTGCTGAACGAGGACAGTCCCTTTCGCTTCATTGCAGAAAAGGGGCTGGAAAGTGCGACCAAGCACACCGGCTTGCTGGGTGCGGTGGACTTCAATACGTGGGTGACCATGAGCATTCAGCGCGCCATCAACAACGTGCAAAGCCGCATGCAAGACGGCTTGGCTGTCTTGGCCACGGTCGGCTCGACCGGCCCATTCGTCGGTTTGTTCGGCACGGTTTGGGGTATCTACAACGCGCTGGTCAAAATTGGCATGTCGGGCCAGGCCTCCATCGACAAGGTGGCCGGGCCAGTGGGCGAGTCCTTGATCATGACCGCGATTGGTTTGGCCGTGGCTGTGCCCGCGGTGCTGGGCTACAACTGGCTGGTGCGCCGCAACAAGGCGGTGATGGAGGACGTCAACGCCTTTGGCTCAGACCTGCACTCAGTGCTGTTGGCCACTGCCAAGAAGTAATTTGAGCGCAAACCCAGGTGCTGCGCAGCGTGCAGCACCGCACTAGGAGAATTCATCATGGCGATGAACATAGGCTCAGATGCAGAAGACGAGATCATGAGTGAGATCAACACCACGCCCCTGGTGGACGTGATGTTGGTGCTGCTGATCATCTTTTTGATCACCATTCCGGTAGTGACCACCTCCATCAAGGTGGACTTGCCCAAAGAGAAAAACCTGGTGCGCGAGACCAAGCCAGAAAACGTGATCATCTCGGTGGATGCCAAAGGCAAGATCTTTTTGTATGACACCCCGATCAAGAATTCGGACGACTTGCTCAATCGGATGAAGACCTTTGCCGTGAAAAAACCACAGCCTGAAGTTCAAATTCGTGGTGACGGCCAAAGCGACTTTGAGTCGGTGGGTCGGGTGATGTACGCGGTGCAGCGCTCAGGAATCACCAAGGTCGGCTTCATCACCGAGCCGCGCTAAACCGCATCGATCCAACACGATCCAATACAAGCGAAGGAATAAACCATGGCCATGAATGTAGGCGGATCCGCCAGCGGAGAGCCCGAAGTGATGATGGACATCAACACCACGCCTTTGATTGATGTGATGCTGGTGCTGCTCATCATGCTGATCATCACCATCCCGGCGCAGTTGCATTCGGTGAATTTGGACATGCCGGTGAACGCAAACGCGGCCAAGAAGGTCGAACCGGTGGTGATCAAAATTGACGTCACCGCCCAAAGCGTGGTGAACTGGAACGGCAAACCGATTGCCACTCGCGCCGAGTTGGAGCAAAAGCTGACCGAGGCGGCCGCTCAGCAACCGCAGCCCGAACTGCACATTCGCTCGCACGCCAAGGCCAAGTACGAGGCGGTGGCGGGGGTGATGGCCAACGCGCAGCGCATAGGCCTGACCAAGCTGGGCATTGTGGGCTCAGAACAATTTGTGAATTGAAACGAACTCCCATTGGGGGCTTGTTCAAGGGCAAACCATTGGCCTCTCCTCAAAAAGGAGGGGCTTTTTTAAATGTCAAAGGACCATTTTTTCATGAAAGTATTCAGTTCACGCTTTCTGAACACGGCCTGCTTGGTGGTGTGCGCGATCTTGGGCGGCCATGCAGTGGCTCAAACAAACCCTTCCACAACGGTGCAACAAGAGGTCTACAAGCCCTTGCAGGCCGCGCAAGAAGCTTTGAAAAATAATCAACCGCAGCAAGCGCTCATCCTGGTCAAAGAGGCCTTGGCAGTGCCCAAAATTACGCCTTCTGAAACAGCGTTGGTGCAGCGCACTTTTGCGGTGGCGGCTTTAGCGGCCAAAGACTTTGATCAAGCCATTGCCTCACTTGAATTTTTGGTGTCCCAGCCGGGCCTGACGCCAGCACAGCAACGCCCTTTTTTGGAGTCGTTGATGAATGCCACACAGCAGAAAAAAGACTTTCCCGCATTGGTGAAATGGGCGCGGCAGTATTTGTCAGCAGACGGCACCAATGCGTCCGTGCGCCCGGTCTTGATTCAGGCTTTGTCCGTCATGAACGCCCATCAAGAGGTGGTGCAAGAGATGCTCATCAAACTGAAAATTGACGCAGCGTCGGGCCAAAAAACCCCGGAGCAAGAGTTGCGCTCACTGGCTGTGAGCTACCGCCAACTCAATGACAAGCCCGGCTATGAGGCGACCTTGCTTCAGTTGTTAGAAGCTTACCCGTCCAAAGCGTATTGGTCAGAGGCGATCAACCTTCAAGCCAATCGGGTCAATGCCAATCCGCGTTTCGATTTGGATTTGTTTCGCTTGTTGGAGGAGACCGGTAATTTGGAAGATGAGGTGGCGTACATCGGCATGGCTGAGTTGGCCTTGAAAGCGGGGTTGCCCGCAGAGGCCAAGCGAGTCTTGGACAAGGGCTTCCAAAACGCCCTCTTGGGCAAGGGCAAGTCGGCGGCCATCCATGCTCAATTGCGCCAGCAAGCCGCGAGCAAACTGGCAGAAGATGAAAAATTGTTTGCCCAAATTGAAAGGGCTGCCAAGGACGGTAATGCGTGGGTGGGTTTGGGGGATGTCTGGTTGTCCAAGCAAGACTGGGTTCAAGCCCTTGCGCTGTATGCCAAAGCGCGTGCCTTGGGCAACGTCAGGCGCGAAGCCGAGTTAAACCTGCACCAAGCCATCGCGTTGTTCAAAATGGGTGAGGCCTCCCAAAGTCGCGCTGTGCTGGCCAAGGTGACGGACGATATGACCGCCATGGCCGTGGCCAACTTATGGCGTATCCAAACCCTAACAAAATAGGGCTCCAGTACCGACTCCTTTTAACAAGAGACATGGCATACGTTTTGATTGTTTATGGTCAAACCTGAATCAGACAACCGCAAAATTCAAATGGCGGACATCGCGCGCTTGGCCGGTGTGTCTATCTCCACGGTTTCGCGCGCGCTCAGTGGCAGCACCTTGATCAATGAGGAGACGCGTGCGCGCATCACCGAGTTGGCCAGATCGCTCAGTTACACCATCAATTTAGGTGCCAAAAACCTGCGCTCAGGCGAGAACCGCACGGTGGGCGTGGTGATCCCGTATTTGAGGGACAACCGCCAGCATGTGACGGACCCTTTTTTCTTGGGTATGTTGGACAGCTTGGCCGATCAGTTGACGGACCAAGGCTTTGATTTGCTGTTTTCTCGCATCGAAGCCGACACGATCGACGAGGTGGCCAACTGGGTCGACTCAGGCCGTGTTTGCGGCATCATCATCATTGGCCAATGGGGCCAACATGAGCGGCTCAATCAACTCGCACGCAGGCAACTGCCCTTTGTGGTCTGGGGCGCTCAACTGCCCCAGCAGATGTATTGCAGCGTGGGCAGTGACAACTTCAATGGCGGTTTGCTGGCCGCGGGGCATTTGCTGGGCTTGGGACGCAAGCGGGTGGTTTTTATGGGCAACCGCGACGCCACAGAGGCGCAGCAGCGCTACCAAGGCTACTTGGCTGCACACGCGGCCCATGGCCTTGCGCCGGATCCGGCGCTGTACCTGCCCTCACCCTTTACCGAACCGAAGGCGCAGTCGGCCATGACTGATTTTTTGCGCCGAGGTGTTGCTTTTGATGCGGTGTTTGCGGCCAGTGATTTGATCGCCATCAACGCCATGGGCGTGATGGGCGCCCATGGCTTGAACGTGCCCAAAGACGTGAGCGTGGTGGGTTACGACGATGTGGGCATGGCCGCGCACAGTTTTCCTCCCTTGACCACCGTGCGCCAGCCGCTGGATTTGGCAGGCGCAGCTTTGGTCCACTGTTTGTTGCAAGTCATTCGCCAGGGCCATGCCGATCCGCGGGCGGTCACCACCGAGTTGGTGGTGCGTGCCTCCACCAGCGCCGTGTCGGTTTGAACCTCAACAACCCATGAATGCCATTCGCATCGCTATTGCCGGTGAGGCCCTGATCGACTTGATGGCCCAGCCTGACGGGCGCATGTTGCCTTGTCTGGGCGGGGCGGCGTACAACGTGGCCCGGGCGTTGGCCTTGCAGGGCGTGGCCACCGCCTATCTCAATCCCTTTTCTGCGGACCGGCTGGGCAGGCAGTTGGCCGCGCGCATGCTGACCGATGGCGTGGTGCTGGCACAGCCCGAGCCCATCAAAGCGGTGACTTCTTTGGCCCTGGTGGGCGTTGATGAGCAAGGCCATCCCGACTACGCGTTTTACCGTCAAGGCGTGGCGGACCGGGCCATCACCGCCGCGGCGTTGAACGCCGGTTGCGCCGCGCTGCCCGCGCTGCAGGTGGTGTGCACGGGGTGCCTGGCGCTGGATCCGCAAGATGCCGATGTGTACCAGCCTTGGCTGGTTGCACAGCGCGCTGCGGCCCGCTTGGTGGTGGTGGATGCCAACGTGCGCCCCGCTGTCATTCAAGGCCTGGCGCCCTACCGCGCCAACATTTTGCAGGCCCTCGCTCAGGCCGATGTGATCAAGGCCAGCGATGAAGACTTGGCTTATTTAGCCCTGCCCGGTGGCGATGCGCTGGCGCAAGCTCGCCACCTGTTCACTTGCACGCCCGTTCAGTGCATGGCCTTGACCCTGGGGCCTGAGGGCGCTTGTTTACTGGTGCGAGGCCGCCAAGGCATTGCGGTGTTTCGCGCGAAAGAGCCGAAGCCCGTGCAGGTGGCGGACACCGTGGGCGCGGGGGACTGTTTTTTGGCCGGCTTGCTGGCGTGTTTGTTACACCATGCCCAAGCCCTTGGGCAAACGCCTGCAGGCGTGCTGGCGCAAGCTGATACAGAGGTTATGCGCGACGTGCTGGCCCACGCCTTGGCCCATGCCACGTTGTGCGTCATGCGGTCTGGGTGCACCCCCTCGTCGTGGGCGCAGGTGCGCGCGCGCGCGCAACTGGTACCGGCGCTCACCGATTAGGCAAATGCGCGCTGCTGCCGACTGCGGCAGCCCAGGCCTTAGGCTTTGTTCGCCAGTTCGGCCGCTGCTGCATTGGCCGCAGCCTTTTGTGCAAATTCGGCGCGTAACGCTTTGAGTCGTTCTCGCGGATCTTCGCGAACGGTTTCTTTGTCCAGCGCCATTTCTGCGATAAAGCGGCTGGGCAGGGCGGAGATGGTTTCACGCCCTTTTTTGCGGCGTTTCGTCCAGCTCACCACCAAGCTGCGCTGCGCGCGGGTGATGCCCACATACATCAGGCGGCGCTCTTCTTGCAAACGCAGCAAGATGTCCTCGCTCATCGCCCCTTCAGCGGTGCCCGAGGGCGTATCGTCCGAGCCCAGCTTGAAGGGCAGCAAGCCTTCGTTGATGCCCACCAGCATCACATGCGGCCACTCCAAGCCTTTAGAGGCATGCAGGGTGGAGAGGGTGATGACGTTCTGTTCTTTTTCACGCTCGTTCAGTGTCGACAACAGCGAGATGGTCTGCGCCACCTCCAGCAGGGATTTGATTTCAGAGGCGGTGCTGACCCCCGCCGTGTCCTCGATCTGGCCGCCGCAGCGCCCGGCCATCCAGTCGCAAAACTCCAGCACATTGGTCCAGCGGGCGGCAGCGACTTTTTCGTTATCTTCACCGTCGTATAAATGCTTTTCGTAGCCAATGTCTTTGAGCCATTCGCTTAAAAAGGTTTTGGCGCTTTCGGCCCCCAGCGTGTGTCGGGCCCGGTATTCCTGGTCGTTCAAAAAGCGGCCAAACTCATGCAGACTGCCCACGGCTTTGGCCGACAAAAAGCTCGGCAAGCTGTTGGCAAACAAGGCCTCAAACAGGCTGAGTTTGTATTGGCCTGCAAAGTTGCCTAGCTGCGCCAAGGTCTGGTGGCCAATGCCGCGCTTGGGGCTGGTGATGGCACGTAAAAAAGCCGGATCGTCGTTGTTGTTGATCCACAAACGAAACCAGGCACACAGGTCTTTGATTTCGGCGCGGTCAAAAAAGCTCTGCCCTCCAGAGACTTTGTAGGGAATATTTGCTCGGCGCAGCGCTTTTTCAAATGGTTTTGCCATGTGATTGGCGCGGTACAAAATCGCAAAGTCCTTCAGCTCACGGTATTGCGGCTGACCTTGCGGGGTGGTGGTCACCGCCGTGCCGGCGCGCAGTGACTGGATGCGAGAGACGGCCCGCTCGGCCTCGTGCTCTTCGTTGTCAGCGTCCACCACCCTCACCGGTTCGCCTTCGCCCAGTTCTGAGAACAAAGTTTTCGGGAACAGTTTGGGGTTCGGTTGAATCACGTTGTTGGCCGCTCGCAAGATGGCGCTGGTAGAGCGGTAGTTTTGCTCTAACTTGATGACTTTGAGATTTGGAAAGTCTTGCGGCAGCCGTTTCAAATTGTCCAGCGTGGCGCCCCGCCAGCCATAGATGGACTGATCGTCATCGCCCACAGCGGTAAAGCGTCCGCGCTCGCCGACCAGGTGTTTCAGCACCTCATACTGGGTGGCATTGGTGTCTTGATACTCGTCGACCAGCACATGGCCCAGGGTGTTTTGCCATTTGGCGCGCACCTCAGGGTGTTCGGCCAGCAGCTTCAAAGGCAGGCCAATCAGATCGTCAAAGTCCACGCTTTGGTAGGCCGTTAAACGCTCTTCGTACAGGCCCATGATGCGCGCGGTGATGCGCTCGCTGTCGTTTTGCGCTTGCGCCTCGGCTTGGGCGGCATTGAGGCCGTTGTTTTTCCACAAGCTGATGGTCCACTGCCATTGGCGGGCGGTGGCCGCGTCGGTGGAGCCGCCGCAGTCTTTCAAGATGCCGGTCACGTCGTCGGCATCCAAAATGCTGAACTGCGGTTTCAGGCCCAGCACCGCACCGTCTTCGCGCATGATGCGCACGCCTAACGCGTGGAAGGTGCAGATCATCACGTCTTTGGCGGCTTTGCCAATCAGGCTGCGCGTGCGCTCACGCATCTCACTTGCCGCTTTGTTGGTGAAGGTGATGGCCGCAATCTGCTTGGGCGCCAGACCCACTTGCATCAAACGGCCAATTTTGTGTGTGATCACCCGGGTTTTGCCTGAGCCGGCACCCGCCAACACGAGGCAGGGGCCGTGGACGTAGTGGACGGCGTCTTGTTGCGCGAGGTTGAGGCCGGTGGTGAAGTCAGACATGGGCGGCCATCATAGCCTTCGCGGCTCAGGGGCATGGCGGCGTGATGCAAAAAGCAACGCGCGAACCTCGGCCAGCGCGTGCTTTGTCAGCCCTGAGACCTGGCACAGCGGCGGGCTCGCCGACAATGGGCCCATGTTCGCTGTTTTACAAGTCACCTTTCCCTTTTTCGCCTTGGTCTTGGCCGGCTATGCGGCCGCACGCCACGCCCTCTTGCCCTTGCAGGCCATTGCCGGATTGAACGGCTTTGTGCTTTATTTCGCCTTGCCCTGCATGCTGTTTCGCTTTGGCGCGGGCATGCCGGTGGCGCAATTGCTCGATGCCGGTGTTTTCTTCACTTATTTGCTGTGCGCCTTGGTCATGGTGGCTTTTTCGCTGGCGATCAGCCTGAGTCGGCGCATAGGTTGGAACGACGCGGCGTTTGGCGCGTTGGTGGGCGCTTTCCCAAACACCGGGTTCATGGGCGTGCCCCTGTTGGTGGCGTTGCTTGGCGCTGGGGCGGCGGGGCCAGCGATTGTCACGATCTTGGTGGACATGGTCATCACCACCTCGCTGTGTATCGCCCTGTCGCGCCTGGACGCGGCCGAAGAGCACGGCGCGGCGCTGGCCGCGCGCAAAGCGCTGGCCGGTGTGGTGCGCAACCCCTTGCCCTGGGCGATTGTGGGTGGGGCGGTATTTTCCTGGCAGCAATGGGCATGGTGGGGGCCGGTGGCCAAGACGCTGAGCCTGTTGGGCGACGCGGCCTCGCCTGTGGCCTTGTTCACCATTGGCGCGGTGCTGGCGCGGTCACAAATGCAGGCGCATGCCCGCCCGCATGGCCCCTTGCTGTGGCGCGATGTGCTGCCAATGGCCCTGGTCAAGTTGTTGGTGCATCCGCTGCTGGTTGGCGCTGTCGGACTGGCTGCGGTGTCGCTGGGCGTGCCGATAGACGCTTTGGCCCTGAAAGTCATGGTCTTGGTGGCTGCCCTGCCCAGTGCCAGCAACGCGGCCATGCTGGCCGAGCGCTTTGGCGCGGACAACGGCCGCGTGG
Source organism: Comamonadaceae bacterium (assembly GCA_947452725.1). Taxonomy (GTDB): domain Bacteria; phylum Pseudomonadota; class Gammaproteobacteria; order Burkholderiales; family Burkholderiaceae_C; genus Limnohabitans_A. The sequence continues at coordinate 10,310 of CANGEG010000024.1, forward strand.
CGATGATTATCTTGCTGTCCACCTTCGCGGCCTTTCTGACCTTTTCGGGTGCGGTGACGCTGCTCAACTGAGCCGGCTTGCGCCGGCGGGCCGGCTAAATCGCCAATGGGTCCACGTCCACCAGCCAGCGAATCAACCCCTTGTGCGCTGGCACTGCGCGCTGGCTGTGCAGTACCGGGTGCAGTTCGGCCAGGACTTTTTGCAAGGCCATGCGCGAGGGGCTTTCAATTAGCATCTGCGCTCGCTCCACGTTGGCCACCCGCTGAATGCTCATGGGCACGGCGGGAAACACGCTGACTTGGGCCAGCAAAGCGTCTAAGGCGGTGTCTTGCGCGCCTTGGGCGTGCAGGGCTTGGCTTGCGGCATTCAAAAAAGCTTGGGCCACTTCTTGGCTGCGAGCATCAGCCCGCAGCAGGGCCTGAAAACTCCAAGGCGGCAAACCGGCTTGTTCGCGCTCGAGCAGTTGGCTGGCAGCGAAAGCGGGGTAGTCGTGTTTTTTCAGCGCCGCAAACACATCGTGCTTGGGATGGAAGGTTTGTACCCACATCTCGCTTTGTGCGCTTTGGCGGGCATCGCGCCCGGCGCGACCGCCCGCTTGCATCAGCAGGGCAAACAAGCGCTCGGGGGCGCGAAAGTCGCTGGAAAACAAGGCGTTGTCGGGGTTGATCGCGGCCACCAGGGTGATGCTTCTGAAGTCATGGCCCTTGGCTATCATTTGCGTGCCGACCAGCACATCGACTTCACCTGAGTGCACCTGCGCCAACTGGCTCTCCAGTGCGCCCTTGTGCTGGGTGCTGTCCGCATCGATGCGCAATATTTTGACGGCCTGCCCATCGGGGCGGCGCACGCTGCTCAACAACTCGGCCAAGTGCTCTTCCAGCTGTTCGGTGCCGCGGCCCAGGGGCGCGATGTCGGCATTGCCGCAGGCCGGGCAGGCGCGCGGCACCCGCTCGGTGAAGCCGCAGTGGTGGCAGCGCAGCGTGCGGTCGAGCTTGTGGAACACGCGAAACGCGCTGCAGTGGCTGCATTCGCTCTTCCAGCCGCAATCGGCGCAGTGCAACACGGGGGCGTAGCCCCGGCGGTTGAGCAGCAACATGCTTTGCTCGCCGCGCTCGATGCGCGTCTGAATCGCCGCCAGCAAGGGCGCCGAGAGCACCGTTTTGCGTGGCTGGTTGTTCATATCCACCCGGCGCACAAACGGCAGCTGGCCAGCGCCCACCCGCTCGGGCATTAGCAGCCGCTGGTAGCGGCCGCCCTCGGCGCTGGGGCGGCTGTGGTGCCAGCTTTCCAGCGAGGGCGTGGCCGAGCCCAAAATCACCTTCGCGCTTTCAAGGCGGCCGCGGTAAATCGCCAGGTCGCGCGCTGAGTAGCGCGCACCTTCTTGCTGCTTGTAGCTGGGGTCGTGCTCCTCGTCGACCACGATCAATTGCAAATGCGGCATGGAGGCAAACACCGCCATGCGCGTGCCCAGCACAATGCGCGCGCTGCCCGAGTGCGCGCCAAGCCAGCTTTGCAGGCGCTGCGCAGGCGTCATACCACTGTGCATGGAGACCACTTGCTCGGCCCCGAAGCGGGCAATCACGCGCTCTTGCAATTGCGGGGTCAGGTTGATCTCGGGCACCATCAAGAGGGCCTGGGCCTTCGGGTCGGCTTCGAGCTGGCGCTGTACGGCTTGCAAATAGACCTCCGTCTTGCCGCTGCCGGTGGCGCCAAAAATCAAGAACGGGCCCGGTTGCGTGGCGATTTGGGCCAAGGCGGCGCCTTGCTGGGCCGACAAAGGCAGGCCTGTGGCGAAGCCAGCGGTCTCGGTTCGGGCGCCAGCTGTGGCGTGTTGCTTTTTGAGGCGCCGCGCCAATTGGACAGCGCTCAGATCGCGCAGTTGCGGCGGCAATGCTGCCATAGCCACCTCGCCGACCGAGCGCTGGTAGTAATGGGCGGCAAACTGCACCAGTTGGCGCCAAGCGATGGGCAAGGGGGCCAGGCCTTCGAGCACGCCGGAGACGTCGCGCACGCTGCTTTCTTTGAGTTGCGCTGGGGGATGTTCGTGGATCGCCCAGACCACGCCCAACAAATCGCGCGAACCCAGCGGCACCCTCACCAGCGATCCTTCGGTGATAGCGCTGTTTTCGGCCGTGGGGACATGCCGGTAAGTCAGCACGCCGCCAATTTGGCTGTGCGCTGGCGTTTGAACAGAAATGTCAATCCACTGGGGCATTTGTTGAAATTATCGATTTGATGGTTAGAAAGAATCTCGAAAGTGCGGGTAAGTCATTGATTTGTCACGGGTTTGGGGTTGAGTCCCATAAACTGTGGATAACTTTGTTGAAAACTTCCCTTGAGCCACGCGCAAGGCTTGATTTTCAAGCCTTCGGCTGGATTGCCCACCAACTGAGCAAAAAATTAAAGCCTAATGAAATCAATAGCTTAGGCGAATGCAAGGAAAGTCCATGGAGGGCGTTTCGCTGCGAAGTGGCGCATACAGGGGGTTGTGCATTTTGTGCATAAGTCAATAGAAAAAAATAAAAAAATGCATTTTTTTCTTGTTCAATAGCCCTGATTTTGTGCTAATTACGCTCGAAATTCTCGTTTCCCAGGGCTTGCCTGCGTCAAGCCGAACGCATGGCGCGCGAGTGGCTATGGACGGCCTCGACCAGCGCGGCCACATGCTCGGGCGGGGTGAACTGGCTGATGCCGTGACCCAGGTTGAAGATGTGTGTGGGGCCGGTTTGCGTGCGGTCAGTGTGCGGTGTGCCAAAGCTGTCGAGCACGCGGCGCACCTCTTGGGCGATTTGCGCGGGTGGCGCAAACAAGATGTTGGGATCGATATTGCCCTGCAAGGCTTTGCCCGGTCCGCCCACCTGGCCGCCCACCTGGGCTCGCGCCTTGGCCAAATTGACTGTCCAGTCCAGGCCCAGCACTTCGCAGTCCAAGGCGCCCATCTCGTCCAGCCACAAGCCGCCTCCTTTGGTAAACACCAAACGCGGAATGATCTGGCCGTTGTGGCTGGTTTTAAGCTGTGCCAGCACTTGACGCGTATAGGCCAGGCTGAATTCTTGGAAAGCGCCATCGGCCAACACGCCGCCCCAGCTGTCGAAAATCATGACCGCTTGGGCGCCGGCTTCAATTTGCGTGTTCAGGTAAAGCGCCACGGCGTCGGCGTTGACTTTCAAGATGCGGTGCATCAGGTCGGGGCGGCTGTACATGAGGGTTTTGACATGGCGGTAGTCGTCCGAGCCTTTACCCTCGACCATGTAGCAGGCCAGCGTCCAGGGGCTGCCGGAGAAACCGATCAAGGGCACACGCCCGTTCAGGGCGTGGCGAATCGAGGTGACGGCGTCAAACACATAGCGCAGCTTGTCCATGTCGGGCACGGCCAGCTCGGCCACAGCGGCTTCATCGCGCACGTTTTTGGCAAAACGCGGGCCTTCGCCCTGGGCAAAGCTCAGTCCCAGCCCCATGGCGTCGGGCACGGTCAAGATGTCACTGAACAAAATTGCGGCATCCAGCGGGTAGCGCTCCAGGGGCTGCAGCGTCACCTCGGTGGCGAAATCGGTGTTGGTGGCCAAGCCCATGAAGCTACCCGCTTTAGCGCGGGTGGCGCAGTACTCGGGCAAATAGCGGCCGGCTTGGCGCATCAACCACACGGGGGTGTGATCCGTGGCTTGGCGCAGGCAGGCGCGTAAAAAGGTGTCGTTTTGCAGCGGGGCGAAGGGGGTATGGGCAGAGGTCATGGCCCTTATTGTCGCAGGGCCTCTTCGATCTCGGACACGCTGGGCAATTCAGACAACACCACAGGAGCGCGGCCCGGTGCGTAAACCGCATAGACCGGCACGCCGCTGCGCCCCAGGGCGTTCAGCGCCTGAGTGATAGCGGGGTCTTGCCGCGTCCAATCAGCGCGCATCAATGCCACGTTGCGGCGTTGAATCGTTTGCAACAAGCCTGCGTCCGACAAGGTGGTTTTTTTGTTGTACTGGCACGTCACGCACCAAGCGGCGGTGAAGTCAACAAACACGGTGCGCCCGCCGTCCAGCTGCGTTTGCAGGACGGCGGGGGACCAGGCTTGCCAGGTGGTTGCAGGCGAGGCCATTGCCTCGTTGGTGTTGGTCGCGCTGGCGTTGATAGCGCTGGCGTTGATAGCGCTGGCGTTGATAGCGCTGGCGCTGGCGGCTTGCGGCGCAGGCAGGCGCAAGGTGCTCACCACCAAGCTGCCCAGCCACACCGACAGCGCCGCACCCAGCGCCACCAGCACCCAGCGGGCTCGACCTGGCAGGCCCCAGGCCCAGACCAAAAATGTCATCGCCAACAGCAAACTGAGCACGCCCATGGCACCGTCAATGCCAGTTTGTTGGCCCAGCACCCACAGCAGCCAGACGACGGTGGCAAACATGGGAAATGCCAGCAAACGGCGCATTACATTCATCCACGCGCCCGGCTTGGGCAGGGCGCGGGCCACCGCGGGCCACAGACTGGCGGCCAAATAGGGCAGGGCCAGGCCAAAGCCCATGGCCGCAAAAATCGGCAATGCCTGCCAAGCCGGCAAACCAATGGCCAGGCCCAAGGAGGCGCCCATGAAGGGTGCGGTGCAGGGGGAGGCGATCACCACCGCCAACACGCCAGACCAGGCTGCGTCCACCGCGGGGTGGCGATGCTGCATTGCCGCCAAGCGGCTTGGCACAAATTGGCCAAACTCAAACCAGCCCGACAGGTTCAAGCCCAAGAGCGTGAACAGCAGTGCTAAAGCGGCCACCACGGCGGGCGACTGCAGCTGAAAGCCCCAGCCCAGTTGGCTGCCGCCTGCGCGCAGCGCCAACATCAGCCCGCCCAGCAGCACGAAAGAAAGCACCACACCGGCGGTGTAAGCCCAACCTGCCCAATGATGATCGGCGCGGGTGTGACCGGGCTTAGCAAAGCCGATCACCTTGATGGCCAGTACAGGAAACACACAAGGCATCAGGTTCAGCAACAACCCTCCCAAGAACGCCCCCAGCAAGGCCCCGAGCCACAAGGTCATGGCCAGACGGGAAGGGGCGAGGATGGCGGCAGCGGCAGAAATCGGCGGTTGTGCGCCGGCCTGAGCATTGGCTTTGAGTGCTTGAGTCAGTGCAGGCGCGATGGGGGCCGTTTGCAGGGCCGGCCAGTTGCCACGAACGGTGGTACTCACTTCGGCGCTGGCCACTGAGCCAGCCGCCTCGTCCAGGCTCAACAGCCAATGCAGCTGCGTTGGGCTGTCTATGCGGTCGGCTGACACGGGCAGTTGCGTGCTCCACACATCGGCCTTCCACTGCTGGGCAGCGCTTTGGTTGGCCGTCAGGGTGTTCAGGACGATTTCGGGCGTGATCGGAAAGACATTGAGCTTGCGCCCGCGCCAGCTGCTCGGCAGGCCCGGCACCTGCACGCTCAGGCTTGTGCCTTGCTCGCTCAGTGTGGCGCTGGCCAGCTTGCGCTGGGCGTCAGGCAATTTTGCAGGCTGGGCGCTCAAGGCCGCTTCAAAGGCCGCGCTTTGGAGCGCCGTGCCGCCCTGGGAGGGCAAGCTCAGGGCAAACAGCCCTTCTTGTGGAATGCATTCTTGGCGACACACCAGCCACTGCGCTTTAAGTTGAAGGCTGAGCGCAGCGCCTGCCTTGAAGTCTGCGGCCACCCGAATCGGCACCACCAACAAGGCCTTGTTTTCGTAGCCGTAATTGGTCAGGGTGCCTATGGCGATTTTTTGGGGCAAAGGCCACAGCACCTCCTGTGCAGTGAGTGCGTCGGGCAAGGTCCAGGTCAACTGGGTGGGCAGACCCGAGTCGCCCGGATTGCGCCAGTAGGTGTGCCAGTGGGCTTGGTGCTCCAGCTGCAGGCCCAGCCAAAAGGTGTGTCCCGCGAGCACGCCTTGGGGCGCATGCGCCCACAACTGGGCACGGACTTGGGGTGTTTGAACCACGGCACTTGGTTGAGCGGCGGTCGGTAAAGCCAAAGAGGCCGAGGAGGCCGATAAAGACGACGAAGCCGATCTGGCCTGGGTCGGGAAAAGTTCGCCCCACGCGGGCAGGGTGCCACACGCCAACATCAACGACAAGCCAAAGGCCAGGGCTTGCCCAGCGCGCGCACGGCGCAGTTTGAATATTGGGGTCAATAAAGGAGTAAATAGCTGAGTCAAACGCATATCGCCAGACTGTACACCTCAGTCAAAGCCCCTGGGCCTGGCACGTGGCCGTCTCAACCGTAAGCCTGGGCGCGGCAGGGCTGTCAATTACGGTTGTCTGTTCGGGCTCTATTAAGATGGGGCCATGAACTCCTCACCTCGTTTCTGGGCCGATCTGAGCACCGCCGATTTTGCACGGCTGGATTTGCCGCGCACGGTGGCCGTGTTGCCTGTCGCCGCCACCGAACAACATGGACCGCATTTGCCCTTGTCGGTGGACACGGATTTGGTCAACGGCGTGGTGCAAGCCAGCTTGGGCCACCTGCGGGCGGATCTGCCGGTTTTGTTTTTACCCACCCAAACGGTGGGGTTGAGTCCGGAGCATGCTCGTTTTGCGGGCACCCTGACGTTGCGCGCCGAGACCGTGATCCGTTTGTGGACCGAAATTGGCGAGTCGGTGGCCGCCAGCGGCGTGAACACTTTGGTGCTGCTCAATGCGCATGGCGGGCAGGTGAGCGTGATGGACATTGTGGCGCGCGATTTGCGTGCGCGCTTAGGCATGGTGGTCTACAGCGTGAGTTGGTTCAACCTGCCTTTGCTGGATGCGCAAGGCCAGGATGTGAATGCGCAATTCAGTGCGCACGAGCACCGCTTTGGCGTGCATGCGGGCGAAGTGGAAACTTCGATGATGCTGGCGCTGGCTCCCGAGCGAGTGCGCATGGAGCTGGCGCAAAATTTCCATTCAACCTCGGCCGATCGGGCCGCTGCGTCGCCTCTCTTGGGCAATGGGCGAAGCGCCAAACTGGGCTGGCAAATGCAGGATTACAACGCCATGGGCGCGGCGGGGAACGCCGCTGCTGCTACCGCCGCCAAAGGCCAGGCCTTGCTGGATGGCGCAGGCCGAGGCTTGGCGCAGATGCTGACTGAATTGGTCGCTTTGCCGGCGACCACTTTGAGCGAGCAGATCGGCCCGTTTTAAGCATAGTTGATGAGCCTTGAGTGATCAAGCGCAAGCGGATAAACGTCAGTGATTGAGCGCCAGTGACTAAGCGTAAGTAATCCAGTCGGCGTGGGCCGCGCTGTCCAGATGCGGCAGCGTGTTGTAGGTCACCAGCATGTGGCGCTTGGGCGTGAAGGCAAACTCGGTGAGTGAGGTGTTGCGGATGCGCAGATTCAACTCGATGGTAGTTTCGGCGGGTGTGCCCAAAACGTGGCCTACAGCGGTCGAGATGGGCCCGCCACTGGAGACGATCAACACCGAGCCGCTGTGGTGCGCGCGAACATGGTCCAGCGCACTGGTCACGCCGTGCACAAAGTCCACATAAGAGGGCATGCCTTGGGGCTGGGTTTTGCCGGCCATCCACATCTGCAGGGCCTGGCGCAGCAGTCGGAAATGGTGGCGGTACATTTCGGGCGAGTCGGGTTTAGCCAATGGTTCAGGATGCACCGTGGCAATCAGCGCATGGCTGTCGTACTCGTCCAGCCCCGGCCATACCAAGGGTGTGTGCGTCCAGCCAGCCCCTTCGGCCATGGCTTCCCAGGTTTGGCGGTGGCGTTTGAGCGTGCCAATCAGCACCGCATCAAAAGGCGCGGCTTGGTGCGTGCCCGAGGCTTGCGCTTTTTCGCGCCAGTATTGCCCCAGGCGCAAGCCCTGTTCACGGCCACGTGGGCTCAGTTGGTCGTAGTCATCGGCACCAAACGAGGCCTGGCCATGGCGCACAAGATAGAGATTTCCCATGCGCCCATTCTGGCCAAAATGGGGTTCAGCGCCAGTCACCAAAGCGCTATCTCCTGGGCCCGTGTTTCTTCGGCCCGCGTCAATGAAGGCGCGCGCAGCGCGTCTTACAGTCGTGACTTACAGCGAGACATTCCCGGTAATGCAAGTCACGGCATGCCCACCGACCCAGACTTGGCCGCTGGCCTCTTGCGTCAAATTCACCCGTCCGTGACGCCCGAGCGCGGCGCCTTGGGTGGCCGTGTAATGAGAGGGCAGGACACCGTCGGCCATCAACCACTGTGCAAGCGAGGCATTCAAGCTGCCTGTGACCGGATCTTCAGGGATGCCAATGGCCGAAGCAAACGCGCGCACTTCAAGATCGGCATCGTGCACGATGGCCGTTGTGGAACGGTTGCGCGCAAAGGCCCGCGCCTCGCGGTTGGCGCGGGCAATCAAGCCGGGGGCGGCCATGTAGCGCGCAGCGACGCCAACTTTGATGCCTGTTCGCTTCAAGGCCGAGTGATCGGGGCTCAGTGCCAAAACAGTCTCGGGGCTGTCCAGCAGCAGCCCCAGCCAATGCGGGCCGTTGTGCAGATGTTGTGCGCGCAGCACGTGTGAGCGTTCTAGTCCAAGGGCTTGGCAGACGCTGTTTAACTCGTCGGGCGAGGGCTCTGTGCGTTGCAACGGGGGCGCAGCAAACGCCCATGCCTTGGACAAGGCGTCGCGACGCAAGGTCACCAAACCGACACCGCATTCTTGAACAATTCGGTCCGCGTGTTGGGGCTGCCCACCCGCCTCGCGCCACGCATGCGCGGTGCCCAGCGTGGGGTGGCCGGCAAAGGGCAACTCTGCGCCTGGCGTAAAAATGCGCACCCGGTAATCTGCGCCCTGGGCTTTGGCCGCCGCGCTCACAGGTAACACGAAAGTGGTTTCGCTCAGCTGCGTCCAACGTGCAAACTGCTGCATGACCTCGTCAGACAGGCCTTCGCTGTCCAGTACCACCGCCACCGGGTTGCCCAGGTAGGCTTGATCGGTGAAGACGTCAATTTGGGTGAAGGGGCGTGATTTCATGAGCTTTGCATTTTCAAAAGATGGGCCAAGGCCTGGATCGCCTGATCAATCGCCGGGCGGTCGGCGGTAACGAACGACAGACGCAGTGTGTTGTTCTGGGGTTGATCTGCATAAAAGGCGCTGCCCGGCACAAACGCCATGCCCGCCTTGACCGCCTGAGGCAGCAAGGCCGCCGCATCCAGTGCGGGCGGCAGTTGCAGCCAGACGAACATGCCGCCCTGAGGACAGGTCCAGTGCACATCCAGCCCCCTCATCTCCCGGGTCAGCGCGGCCAGCATGGCGTCGCGCTGCGCTTTGTACAAGGCGCGAATGCGAGGCACATGGGTGGCCAGCATGCCGTTGCGGATGACCTCAAACACGATGCGCTGGTTAAACGAGGGTGAATGCAAATCTGCGGCCTGTTTGGCTTGCAGCAGCTTGGGGTAGAGCGACGCGGGCGCCACCAAGTAGCCCAGACGCAAGCCGGGCGCCAAAATTTTAGAAAAAGAGCCCAAGTAGATGCAGCCTTCGGGGTGGCGCGCCGACAGCGGCGCGGGGGGCGCTTGGTCAAACCACAGGTCGCCGTAGGGGTTGTCTTCGAGCAGGGGCAAACCGGTGTCCAGCGCCACTTGGATAACCTGGGCGCGGCGGGCTTCGGACATGCTGCGCCCGGTCGGGTTTTGAAAGTTGGGTAACAGGTAGGCAAAGCGGCTACCTGGCGCCTGGGCGCGCAGGTCTTGCGCGACGACGCCTTCATCGTCCGAGGCGACGCTCACAATCGTTGGCTCCATCGGGGCAAAAGCCTGCAAGGCGCCTAAGTAAGTGGGGCGCTCGACCAGCACCTTGGAGCCCGCATCGATCAGCACCTTGGCCACCAAGTCCAGACCTTGCTGCGAGCCGGTGGTGATCAGCACCTGTGCGGCTTGCACCGACAGGCCTTGCTGGCGCAAGTCGGCGGCCACCCATTCGCGCAAAGGACCGTAACCTTCGCTTGCCGCATACTGCAAAGCGCCTTGGCCGTCTTGGCTCAACACTTTTTGGGTGGCCTGTGCAATGGCCTCGATCGGGAAGGTTTGGGGTGAGGGCAAACCGCCTGCGAGGTTAATGATGCCGGGCTGCTCGGTGACTTTCAGCAGTTCACGCAGCACCGAGGGGTTCATTTTGTGTGCACGCTGTGCAAGGGTCCAGCTCATTGTTTTTCTCCGTTGCGAACGAGGGCGGGGGCAGGGGCAGGGGCGCGATCGTGGATCGGCATGCGTTTGCCCACGATGACGATGGCCATGATGGCCAGACTGAAAGCCAATGTGCCCCAGTCTAGAGTTTCGCCCAGCAGCGGCACGGCGACCAGCATGCTGAGCAAGGGTTGGAGCAGTTGAATTTGGCTCACGCGCACGGTGCCGCCCAAAGCCAGGCCTCGGTACCAAGCAAAAAACCCGAGCCACATGGAGAACAAGGCGACATAAGCAAACCCCAGCCAAGAGGACGGGCGGATGGTGCCTTCCGGCCAGGCCCAGAGCGTGGCCGGCAGGGTCAAGGGCAGGGAAATCAGCAGAGCCCAGCAAATGACCTGTTCAGCCGGCAGGCGGCCTGACAACTTGGCCCCGGCCACATACGACAAGGCGGCCCAGCCCATGGCGGCCAACAGCAGCGCATCGGCCCAGTGCAAGCGCAGCCCCCTGGCGCCCGAGCGCCACAGAGCAAACGCGATGACCAAGGCGCTGCCCAAGCCGGCGCAAAGCCAAAATCCGTTGGACGGGCGTTGCCGGTGGGCCCATGCGCCCAAAGCGGCGGTACTCAGGGGCAGCACGCCGAGCATCACGCTGGCGTGCACCGCCTCCACATGCCGCATGGCGATGGAGGTGAACAGGGGAAAACCGAACACGGCGCCTATCGCGGTGGCGCCAATCAGCGGCCAATCGCTGCGCGCGGGCACTGCGCCCCGTTGTACTTTGAGCAACAACACACTGAGTAGGCCGGCCACCGTCGCCCGGCCCATAGCGATGAACAGGCCTGGTAGTTGCGGGTCGGCGACCGATCCGGTGGCCAAACGCGTCATGGGCAGTGTGAGCGAAAAAATCACCACGCCGAGCAACCCCAACCCCAAGCCCCAAGAGGACGGCGCGGTGCGCTGCGGCGCTGGCCGCACCTTTGCGATCACTGCGCGCTCCAGGCGATCCATGCTGCGGTCAAGACCAAGGCCGCTGCCATACAGCGATTGAAAATTAGCAGCCTTTGCCCCTGGCTGAGCCAGTGGCGCAGCATGGAGCCGATCAAGGCGTAGGTGAGATTGCTGAAAAAACCAAAGGCCAGCATCACCGGCAGCAGCGTGAGGGTGCGGCTGGCCGCGTCGGGCTGGCCGCTGATCCAGCCGCCACTGATTGACAAGGCCAGCATCCAGGCTTTGATGTTGAGGAACTGAAGCATCACGCCTTGCAAAAAACTCACATCCAAACGTGAGGTGTCGGCTGGCGACAGGGTGCGTGAGCGGATCAATTGCCTCGCCAACCAAAGCAAATAAACGGTTCCACACAGGGTGATGGCCCATTTCAGCTGCGGCAAGGCCTCAACCAAAGCGCCGACCCCCACTGCGCACAGACTGAACAACAAGCCCCAGCCCACTGGCACGGCGCAGACAAAGTGCATGGAGCGCAAGAGCCCACGATTGGCGGCCAACGCGGTCGACAAGGCCGTGTTGGGGCCTGGCGTGAAACTGCTGGCCGTCGCCAAGACCAGCAGTGCGCTCCATTCGGTTGAGTTCATGGACTGAATATAGAGGTTTTGAGCCCTTGCGCGCAATGCAAAAGCACTTCAAGAGCAATGCAAGGCTGCGGCCTGCCCTGCAGGCCGGGCAGGACCTCGCCCCTTTCAGTGCGGCTCAGCGCCCCCCGCTTCAGCGGCTGCTCAAGGCCTCCGAGCGTTCCAAGGCAACCAGAAGTTCGTCATCAATCGCTGCGTCGCGTGCAAACATGGCGGTGGCTTTGGCCGCGTCTTGCGCAAACAATTGGCCGTCTGCCAGTGCGCGGCGTAAGCCCTGCTGCTCTTGCTCCAAGGCCGTCATCAGCGCAGGCAGTGCATCGAGCTCGCGCTGCTCTTTGTAGCTCAACTTGGCGGGGGCTTTCGCGGGTGCTTTGATGGCCACGTCGACGGGCGCCGCTTCTGCCACCTTGGCTTGACCCGCTTGGGCTTTGGCTTGAATGGCTTGGCTGCGCTGAGACTGGATCAGCCAGTCTTGCACTGAGCCTTCGTACTCGCGCCAAAAACCAGGCTGCGCATCGCTGCTTTCGCAGGCAATGATGCTGGTCACCACGTTGTCCATGAACGCGCGGTCGTGGCTGACCAAGAAGACCGTGCCGGGGTAGTTTTGCAGCAAGTCTTCCAGCAGCTCCAGTGTGTCAATGTCCAAATCGTTGGTTGGCTCGTCCAGGACCAGCACGTTGGCAGGTCTGGCGAACAAGCGGGCCAGCAGCAAGCGGTTGCGCTCGCCGCCAGATAAGGACTTGACTGGCGAAGTGGCTCTGGCCGGTGAGAACAGAAAGTCGGCCAGATAGCTTTTGACGTGTTGGCGCTTGTTGCCAATTTCAATCCATTCGCTGCCTGGGCTGATGAAGTCTTCCAGCGTAGCGTTCAAGTCCAGTGCGTTGCGCATCTGGTCAAAGTAAGCCACTTCGATGTTGGCACCTTGGCGAATTTTCCCGCTGTCCGCTTGAATTTCTCCCAAGATAAGTTTCAACAACGTGGTTTTGCCTGCGCCGTTGGGGCCGAGCAGGCCAATTTTGTCGCCCCTGAGCAAAGTGGCGCTGAAGTCTTTAACGATGACTTTGCTGGAGCCATCGGCGCGCGCAAAGCTTTTGCAGACATCGGTGAGCTCGGCCACCAGTTTGCCGCTGGGCGCGCCCGATGCCACGTCCATGCGCACGCTGCCCACTTGCTCGCGCCGAGCCATGCGCTGCGAACGCAGCGCTTCCAAGCGGCCAATGCGGCTTTGGCTGCGCGTGCGCCTGGCCTCGACTCCTTTGCGGATCCAAATTTCTTCTTGCGCCAACAACTTGTCGGCCTTGGCGCTGATGACGGCCTCTTGCGCCATCTGCTCTTCTTTTTGCAACTGGTACTGCGCAAAGTTGCCAGGATAGGAGAGTAGATGCCCGCGGTCGAGCTCCACAATGCGGGTGGCAATCCGGTCCAAGAAGGCCCGGTCGTGGGTGATGGCGACCACGCTGCCCTTGAAATCGATCAGCAACTGCTCCAGCCAGGCGATGGAGTCCAGATCCAAGTGGTTGGTGGGCTCATCTAATAGGAGTACATCAGGCCGAGTGACCAGCGCCTGGGCCAAGGCGACGCGTTTGCGGTTACCGCCAGACAGGGAGTCGACCCGCGCCGTGGGGTCCAAGTGCAGGCGGTGCATGGTTTCTTCCACCCGTTGCTCCCAGCCCCAACCGTCATGGGCCTCAATTTGACTTTGCAGCGCGTCTAGGTCACCGCGGCAATTGACATAGTCATCTATGAGTGCGAGCACCGGGCCCAGGCCGCGCTGCACAGATTCAAAAATACTGTCTTCACCAATGAGGATGGGTTCTTGGGCCACAAAGGCAATGCGAATGCCCTGCTGGACATGCAGATGACCGTCATCGGTGTGCTCCATGCCCCCCAATATTTTTAAAAGCGAGGACTTGCCTGCGCCGTTACGGCCAATCAGCCCGACGCGTTCAACGCTTTCGAGAGAGAAGTCTGCATGATCGAGCAAGGCGACATGGCCAAAAGCCAGTGAAGCGTTCAATAGAGTAAGTAAAGCCATAGAGGCGGGATTATCCTCTTGCACGAAGCATGTCTTTGCTGGTGGAGCAGGCAGATATGTCAGAAAAGTTAAAAGAGTAGACAAAGGGGGCGATATTTGTGGCACAATCGAGGGCTTCGCTGCAGAAAAGCTTGTATCAAGAAAGTGCAACGAAGACGTTTGATGGTGCTAAAGCAAACAGCAAGAAAAACAAAAAATTTCAAGCTTGTTTGACAGAAGACCAAAAATCGATGTATACTGCAAGGCTTCGCTGATCGCAGCGGATGCAAGTTAAGGACAGGGTTTAGGCCTTGTTTGAGACTAGAGATCGTTAACAAAATACAGCCGATAAGCGTGGGCGTTTGATGGTGATTGCCAAGTTCTACGGAACTTAGCTTTTATAGCTAA
>CANGEG010000025.1 GCA_947452725.1 Comamonadaceae bacterium
AACGCATGAGGCGCCTGATCCCCTATTTTGGGCAACAGCGCGGCAGTTGGGCTACCGGCATTTTGGCCACCATCGTTGCCGCAATTACCGAGCCCTTGATCCCCGCCTTGTTTCAACCTCTGCTCGACAAAGGCTTCAGCAAGGGTGCACTGCCCCTGTGGTCGGTGCCTGTGGCGGTAATGGGTATTTTTGCCCTTCGGGGCGCGGCGCATTTTGTCTCTCAATACAGCTTGGCGCGCATCGCCAACGACGGCATGCAGCTGCTGCGCAGCGCGATGTTTGAGCGTTTGATGCGTGCCGATCTAGCGGTATTCTCTAAAGAATCTGCCAGCGCCCTTTCTAACACCATCGTCTATGAGGTGCAAAGTGGAGCGGGGCAATTGGTCTCGGCCATGATCGGTCTGTCGCGCGATGGCTTTTCTTTGATGGCTTTGGTCGGCTATTTGCTGTTCCTCAATTGGAAACTCACCCTGGTGGTGTTCTTGGTCACGCCTGGCGTGGCGTGGATCATGAAGGTCTTGTCCAAACGCCTGTACCGCCTCACGCGCGAAGGGCAAAACGCAACAGACGACTTGGCCTATGTGGTCGAAGAAAACGTGCTGGCCTTCAAAATGGTGCGCTTGCATGGTGCGCAGCAAAGCCAGATTGACCGCTTTGAAAAACTAAGCAACCGTCTACGCGGCTTGGCTATACGCTCGACCATCGCCTCTGCTTCCATGTCGCCCTTGACCCAATTGCTTGCCGCGCTGGCGCTGTCTTTGGTACTGATGATCGCCTTGCTGCAAAGCCAAAATGGTGGACAAGGTGCTACGGTGGGAGGGTTTGTGGCTTTCATCACAGCCATGTTGATGCTGATCGCCCCCATCAAACGCCTGGCCGACGTTGCCAACCCGATCACCCGAGGCCTGGCCGCCTTGGAGCGGGGCTTGCAGTTGATGGAAAACGTCGCCTCTGAATCTGAGGGGCACTATGCACCCCAAACCCAAAAGGGCAATCAATCTGGCGTGATCGAATGGCTCAACACAAGCGTTAGATACCACCCCGAAGCCACACCCGCGCTGGACAGCGTTTCGTTGACCATCCGACCAGGTGAGTCTGTCGCTTTTGTGGGCTCTTCAGGCTCTGGAAAAACCACCTTGGCCAATTTACTGCCCCGCTTTGTTCTGCCCAGCCAAGGCCAAGTCTTGATCGACGGCCATGATGTGGCCGACTGGACATTAACCGCACTGCGGGAGCAAATGGCCATGGTCAGCCAAGATGTGGTGATGCTCAATGACACCGTAGCTGCCAACGTGGCGCTGGGCCAAAAGGTGAACGAAGCACAAGTCAACGCATGCTTGGAAGCTGCTAATCTGTCTGAGCACATTGCCCGCTTGCCACAAGGCCTTTACACCTTGCTGGGTCACAACGCCACACAATTGTCGGGCGGGCAACGCCAGCGTTTGGCGATTGCGCGCGCACTCTACAAAAATGCGCCTATTTTGATTTTGGACGAAGCCACCTCGGCTTTAGATAACGAGTCCGAACGCTTGGTGCAAGAAGCCCTGCAGCGCCTGATGAAGGGCCGCACCACGTTGATCATTGCCCACCGCTTATCGACCATCGAGCATGCCGACAGGGTGGTGGTGATGGCGCACGGACGAATTGTGGAACAAGGCAGCCACCAAGCCTTGTTGGCGCTGGGCGGCGTCTATGCCCGTTTGAGCCACAAAGGTGACAGTGCATTAGGCTCAATGTGAGCTCGTACAGCGTTTTGCCCAGCGCACTCAAAGCAAAACGACGTCGTATTCCTCTGGACCCATGGCCGATTCACTTTGCAGCGAAATCGGCTTGGCAATGAAATCGGACAACGCCGCCAAATGCAGGCTTTCTTCGTCAAGCAGCAACTCGATGACAGCGGGTCGCGCAATCACGCGAAATTCGCGTGGATTGAACTGTTTGGCTTCGCGCAAAATCTCGCGCAAAATGTCATAGACCACCGTACGGGCGGTTTTCACAATGCCCTTGCCCTGGCAGGCCGGACAAGACTCGCACAGCATGTGAGCTAAAGATTCACGAGTGCGCTTGCGCGTCATTTCCAGCAGGCCAAGTTGTGAAAAGCCCCCAGCCATAGTCTTAACCCGGTCTCGAGCCAACTGCTTTTTAAACTCGGACAATACCGCTTCTTGGTGCTCCAAGCGGGTCATATCGATAAAGTCGACGATGACAATTCCCCCCAGATTACGAAGCCGAAGTTGACGGGCAATCGCCTGCGCGGCTTCCAAATTAGTTTTGAAAATAGTATCGTCAAAATTGCGCGCGCCAACATAGCCACCGGTGTTCACGTCAACGGTAGTCAGGGCCTCGGTTTGATCCACGATCAAGTATCCGCCCGATTTAAGCTCGACCCGGCGCCCCAGAGCCTTAGCAATTTCTTCGTCTATGGCGTACAAATCAAAAATCGGTCGCTCGCCCTTGTAAAGCTGCAGGCGCTCGGACGCCGCCGGCATGTACTCTTGGCTGAAAGCCATGAGCTTTTTAAACTGTTCGTGTGAATCAATACGGATCGACTGCGTACCCTCACCCACCAGATCGCGCAACACCCGCTCCAACAGCGTCAAGTCTTGGTGAAGCATGGACTGAGCCGGCAGACGCAGCGACGCGTCTTTGATCCGCGCCCAGGTTTTTCGCAAATAGGCAATATCGTCGCCCAACTCTTGGTCGCTGGAGTCTTCGGCATTTGTACGCAAAATAAAGCCCCCACCACCTTTTGCGACTAAGGCTTGCAATCGCGAACGCAACGCGTCACGTTGCTCAGAAGGTATTTTTTGCGATACGCCAATATGATCGTCTTGTGGCAAAAAAACCAAATGTCGACCTGCGATGCTAATTTGCGTCGACAAGCGAGCCCCTTTGGTTCCAATCGGATCTTTGATGACCTGCACCATCAAGGCCTGACCTTCAAAAACTTGGCGTTCAATAGGCACCAGAGGCTGAGTGCTTCGCGCCGCTTGTGGCGGCTCGCCCTCAGGGTGGCGCTGCCACACATCGGCGACATGTAAAAAAGCTGCACGCTCCAAGCCAATGTCAATGAACGCAGACTGCATGCCTGGCAGCACACGCGCCACCTTTCCCAAATACACATTGCCCACCAGGCCACGCTCCAGGGCGCGTTCCACATGCAACTCTTGTACAGCACCATGCTCAACCACCGCCACACGGGTTTCTTGCGGCGACCAATTGATCAGAATGTCTTGTTGCATAGCTCTCTCAAGGTGTATCGCAGTCAACAGGCGACGCCAAGTCGACGCAGCAGTAACGCAGTTTCATGCACGGAAAAACCCATGATGCCAGAGTTTTATTTCCAATGAAAATGGTTTTGAAAACATAAAAGTTGCACCAAAACCTACACGGCCCGTGACAAAGCCTCAGTGAGTTTTACTGCACGTGCGTAGCCTTGAATCGATATGAAGATAGCACAAACACTCAAGCATCAAATCTATTGGCATCAAGGAGCTTGAAAAACTAAGTTTTAAATCCTTACCTTGCTGAAAAGTCCGACGCGGTGGGAGGGACTGGCATAGGTGCACTGATAGGCGTCCTCCCTCTCTAAAGAGAAAGACACGCCCCCCCCCCCCACTCCACTCTGAAATGACGCGTATGAGATGGGTTCGCCTGCGAACAGACGAATAAATGTTCATTGATTAGTCTGCATATGTGTGACTTCCGTCACATGTCGACATTGGTTCGATCAACTTTCAAGGGGTTCATCATGAGCATAAATAAAGATCAAGTTAAAGGGCAAACCAATGAGGTAATTGGCAAAGTCAAAGAGACGGTTGGAGAAGTAGTGGGCAACAAAAAACTTGAAATCGAGGGGGCGATTCAAAAAAATATCGGAATCGTTCAATCCAAGGTTGGCGACGTAAAGTCAGCTATCACCAAAAAATAAAACAACCTGGATACGACCACCAGCTTTCTGATGAAGGCTGTAGTTCGCATGTTTATGCCATCTTTAATAACGCACAAAGAAACAACTTGTCACACCTGCTTTTATGTGATTCTGTCGGCGAATGCATCGACCGATTTGAGATGCGGATTTAAGTACTTCAACAGTCCGGCGCTTTTAAGGAAATTTGATCTCATGCAGAACTATCCGCATGCGGTGGCAAGCGCCGCATGCGAATCTTGGAAGTCAAGTAAATATAAAAGACTTGAAAATTGGTAACAAGGCCTTAGCTGCGGTTGGTTTGAACAACCGTGACATCGAATAAAGCGCAGAAAAATCTCGAAGGCGAAAAAATGGCTCCATAAGCCCTCATTTTTAAGAGGCGAAGCTTCAAAATTTATAGCCAACCGCTCGGAGAATTTCGGAGGTTTCAAACAAGGGCAAACCCATGATGCCTGAATAACTGCCGTGGATGCTGGCAATGTGCGCCGCCGCCCTGCCCTGCACGCCATAGGCACCGGCCTTGCCCATGTGCTCGCCGCTGTCAACGTAGGCTTTGATTTGCACTCGGCTCATGACGGCAAAAGTCACCCGCGACATCGACACGATGGCCAGGCGCTTACGCCCAGACTGTAAGGCAACCGCAGTCAGCACGCGGTGGGAGTGACCCGACAGGGCTTGTAGCATGCGAACGGCATCCTCAGCGTTCGCGGGCTTACCCAAGATCTCTCGACCCAAGGCCACGGTCGTGTCAGAGCACAGCACCGGTGCAACTGGCAGTCTGCGGGATTTCAGGCGCGACACTGCCGCGTCCAATTTAAGGCCCGTCACTCGCTGTACGTAATGCAAGGGCGACTCGCCACGTTGCACGACTTCCAAAGCTTCAGCGTCCTCCTCAGGGCCGGGCAAGAGTAACGTGTGTTGAACGCCAATCTGGTCCAGCAACTGACTGCGTCGCGGACTTTGGGAGGCCAGGTAAATGAAAGGTGTCATGACATCGCGTCCAAAAATGAGCGTGAAATATAAACTTTATTGAAACTCTTAAATGAACCAGTTTATTCCCGGTGATACGGGTGATTGGCATTGATAGACCAAGCGCGGTAAAGCTGCTCAATCAGTAGCACACGGGCCATGGCGTGGGGCAGCGTCATGTCTGACAGCCGAATTCGCTCATGGGCAGCTTGTCGAAACACTGGGTCTAGGCCATCGGGGCCACCAATCACCAAGGCCACATCGTCACTTTCAAGCTGCCAGTTTTGCAAACGGCTGGCCAGGGCTTTGGTTGTGAGGTTGGTGCCGCGTTCGTCCAGCGCCACGATACGATAACCTTTTGGAATAGCGTCTTCTATCCGCTGCCTCTCGGCGGCAAACAGAGCTTCCAAAGTTTTGGAGCCTCGTGGCTCGGTCTTTACCGCTTTGAGCTCGACCTTGAGCTCAAAGGGAAACCGTTTAGCGTAGTCATCCCAGGCAGTTTGCGCCCAATCAGGAACGCGCTGGCCGACCGCCACGATCAGCAACTTCATAGCCCGGCTCAGGCTTTACGTGCTGCGGCTTTCTTAGCCGGTGCGCGCTTGGTAGCGGGTTTAACGGCGGATTTTGCAGGCGTTCTTTTCGGGGCTTTGGCCGGGTCGTTGACCTTGACCATTTTCATAGGTGTCTTGACAGCAGGTTTGACTGCAGTTTTGGCGGCGGTCTTAACCGCAGTTTTAACTGCAGGCTTCACAGCGGCTTTAGCAGCAGTTTTGGCCGTGGTTTTGCCCAAAGGTTTAGCGGTGCTTTTGGCCAATGGTGTTTTGGCTGCCGTTTTTTTGGCTGCAGGCTTGCCGGCCACTGTTGCCGCAACCTTCTTGGCACGACCTGGCATTTGCGCCTTCACCGGTTCTGGCTCGACTCGTCGCGGGGCTTTACCTGCGTGGTTGACCTTGGATTCTTTCTTGGCGTTGTTTTTGCCTTCAGCATCCATCGGCTTGGGCGCACCCAACTTCAGGCGCACTGGCTTTTCGCCCCAAAGTTCTTCAAGGTTGTAGTAAGAGCGGATGGTCGGCTGCATCACATGAACTACGGCGCTGCCGCAATCCACAATGATCCATTCGCCGTTGTCCTCGCCCTCGATGCGCGGCTTGGGAAAGCCAGCTTCACGCACCTTGTCGCGCACGCTGGCGGCCAATGCTTTGGTTTGGCGATTAGAGGTGCCCGAAGCCACCACAACGCGCTCAAACAAGGCCGAAAGGTGCTCCGTATCGAAGATCTGAATGTCTTGGGCTTTCACGTCCTCCAGCGCGTCCACAATGGCACGTTGGAGTTTGGTGACGTCTTTTTTGGCAGAGGTATCGTTCATCAGGCAGTCTGGTAAAGGTGGTTGTCTTGAATATAGCGTGCAACAGTCTCACAGACCAGTGCATTCAGGGGTTGGCCCGACGCCACGCGGGTGCGTATGTCGGTGGCGCTGTGCGGCATCGGGGGAAGAACGATCTTTCGAAAGTCCCCTTGGACAACAGGATCCACATCCTGCGAATGAACTTGACCTTGCGCCTTAGAAATCTCGGGAGCATCACGCTCAGCGACGCAAATTATAGCCAACCGCGTGATTTCCCCTATTTCATGCCAATTGGCCAAGGATTTGGCTTGATCCGCACCCATCACTAAAAACAATTGCACATTGGGATGTTCGAACGCCAACTCTCGCAAAGTGTCAACCGTGTAGGTCGGCCCGGCGCGCCGAATTTCACGTTCATCAACCTGCGTTTGCGGTAAATTTTGAAAGGCCAATCGGGTCATGGCCAGGCGATGCCCAGCGCCGGTAAGGCCCCGCTCTTTGTGCCAGGCCTCACCTGTCGGCAAGACACACAAGACATCGAGTTGCAGTTGCGCCACCGCAGCCTGCGCCAATTCGATGTGCGCTTGGTGCGGTGGATCGAAAGCGCCGCCGTACACCCCCAAACGTTTGATGGCGGGTGGTCTGGCCTGACTCACACCCAGTCCTTGGGCTGCAAAAAATGGCTCAGCAACATCGCCTCTGGCGATCCAGGTTCATCGCGGCGGTTGTAAGACCAGCTCACCAGTGGCGGCATGGACAATAAAATCGACTCACTGCGCCCGCCCGACTGCAAGCCAAAGTGCGTTCCCCGATCCCAGACCAAATTAAACTCCACATAGCGGCCACGGCGGTACAGCTGAAAACCACGCTCTCGCTCGCCATACGCCAGGTCTTTGCGCGATTGCACAATCGGCAGATAAGCCGGTAAAAAAGCGTCGCCCACACTTTGCAGCATGGCCAAGCTTTGGTCCATGCCCAGCTCGGAAAAATCGTCAAAGAAAATGCCCCCCACCCCGCGCTGCTCTTGGCGGTGTTTGTTGCAAAAATAAGTGTCACACCAAGCTTTGAATTTTGGATGCAGATCGGCCCCAAAAGGCGTCAAAGCGACTTTACAGGTCTGATGGAAATGCACCGCATCTTCGTCAAAACCGTAATAGGGCGTCAGGTCCATACCGCCACCAAACCAGGCCACGGGAGCCAAACCTTCAGGCTTGGCCACGATCATGCGCACATTCATGTGCACAGTTGGAACATACGGGTTGCGCGGGTGAAACACCAATGACAAGCCCATAGCCTCAAATGGCGCACCCGCCAGCTCAGGGCGATGCGCTGTGGCCGAGGGTGGCAGTTTGGGGCCGCTTACATGAGAAAACCCACAGCCCGCGCGCTCAAACACAGGTCCGCCTTCCATGATCATGGTGATGCCCTGGCCCTGCAACTGTTCGTGCGGTTCTTTGTGCCATTCATCGACCACAAAGGGCGTGGTATCGATTGCGTTCAAGCTAGTGGTGATCCGCTTTTGCAAGCCCACCAGGTAGTTGCGCACCTTATTAATGTCAAAGTTTTCGCTCATGTCAAGCGCTTTGCTTTATGGCCCGAAAGCCAATATCACGACGGTACTGCATGCCATCAAAATGAATGGCTTGCGTCACCTCATAGGCTTTTTGCTGAGCCTGGCGCACAGAGTCAGCCAGCACTGTGACGCACAACACGCGGCCACCACTGGTCATTGTCTGTGTGGCTTGCTCAGCAGTGCCGGCGTGGAACACCATGGCATCGCTTTGGTCCGCGGGCAAGCCGCTAATCGCATCACCTTTGCGCGGATTCATGGGGTAGCCGGCGGCGGCCAAGACAACGCCCATAGCAACACGACGGTCCCACTCCAACTCAACTTGATGCAAACCGCCCGAGGTGGCGGCGAGCATAACTTCGACCAAATCCGTTTTCAACCGCATCATGATGGGCTGAGTCTCTGGGTCGCCCATCCTGCAATTGAATTCCAAGGTTTTGAGTTGACCTTGAGGGTCAATCATCAAACCGGCATACAAAAATCCGGTGTACTCAATACCATCTTTTTCCATACCGCGGATGGTCGGCAAAATTACTTCGCGCATGGCACGGGCATGAACCTCGGCGGTCACCACCGGCGCGGGTGAGTACGCGCCCATGCCGCCGGTGTTAGGTCCCTGGTCACCGTCTTGCAAACGCTTGTGATCTTGGCTGGTGGCCAATGCCACCACGTTTTTGCCGTCGCACAGCACGATGAAACTGGCTTCTTCACCCTGCAAAAACTCTTCTATCACCACGCGTGCACCGCCTGCGTTGTGAGCCACGCCCAGAGTGTTGTCAAGCAGCATGAAATCAATGGCCTCATGCGCTTCTTGTAAGCTCATAGCCACAACCACGCCTTTGCCTGCGGCCAATCCATCAGCCTTGACCACGATGGGCGCGCCCTTCAGGTCCACATAGGCATGGGCCAAAGCAGCATCAGTGAAAGTCTCGAATTGCGCCGTGGGAATGCGGTGACGCTGCATGAATGATTTAGAAAAAGCTTTGGAGCTTTCCAACTGCGCCGCAGCTCGGGTGGGGCCAAAAATGCGCAACCCATGGGCCCGAAAGTCGTCCACAATGCCCGCCGCCAAAGGTGCTTCCGGGCCAACCACGGTCAGCTCAATGCGGTTATCGATCACCCACTGGCGCAAAGCGGAAATGTCTGTAATCGGCACATTTAACAAATGCTTGTCACGAGCTGTGCCGCCGTTGCCTGGGGCCACATAAACCTGCTGAATTCGCTCGGACTGGGACAACTTCCACGCCAAAGCGTGTTCACGACCACCGCCGCCGACAACTAAAACTTTCATGACCATCTTCCTTATTCTGATACTTCAGCGTTGTGGAAAACGTTTTGCACGTCGTCCAAATCTTCCAGCACATCCAGCAGTTTTTGCATGCGAGATGCATCTTCACCGGTCAACTCAATAGAGTTTTCAGCCCGCATCGTCACTTCGGCTATGTCAGGTACCAAGCCTGCGGCTTCCAACGCCAGCTTGACCGCTTCAAAATCAGTTGGCGACGTCAACACCTCAATTGCACCATCCTCGTCAGCGATGACATCCTCTGCGCCCGCATCCAAAGCTACTTCCATCACCTTGTCTTCATTGGTGCCGGGGGCGAAAATCAGTTGGCCGCAGTTTTTAAACTGGAAAGCGACCGAGCCTTCAGCGCCCAAATTGCCGCCGTATTTGCTGAATGCGTGGCGCACTTCCGCCACCGTACGAACACGGTTGTCAGTCATGGTGTCCACCAACACTGCCGCACCGCCGATGCCGTAGCCCTCGTAGCGAATCTCTTCATAGCTCACGCCTTCGAGGTTTCCGGTGGCTTTATCGACGTTACGTTTGATGGTGTCAGCCGGCATATTCGCTGCTTTGGCTTTTTCGATCGCCAGTCGCAGACGGGGGTTGGCAGACACATCGCCGCCGCCCGTGCGCGCTGCAACCATGATCTCGCGCACCACGCGAGTCCAGATGCGCTGGCGTTTTTCGTCTTGCCGACCCTTGCGGTGCTGAATATTTGCCCATTTGCTGTGCCCTGCCATTGTCGTGTCCTTAATTCTTGATTTAATCTACTTACTGCG
This sequence comes from Comamonadaceae bacterium, assembly GCA_947452725.1. GTDB lineage: Bacteria > Pseudomonadota > Gammaproteobacteria > Burkholderiales > Burkholderiaceae_C > Limnohabitans_A. The sequence goes on from CANGEG010000025.1 coordinate 9,883, forward strand.
ATTTTACTTTTACCGCCAAGGGAGCCCCTCAGTGACCGATTCCTTCAATGATTCCACGCCAGATGCCATGACGATCGCCCGCAACGCCCAGTCAGAATGCACCCTGCTCGCCCGCCTGGCAAATCGCCACGGTCTGATCACAGGAGCCACGGGAACTGGCAAGACAGTTACCTTGCAAAAACTGGCCGAAAGTTTTTCCCAAATTGGTGTGCCCGTCTTTATGGCCGACGTGAAGGGCGACTTAAGCGGCATCAGCCAAACCGGGAAAATTGGCGAAAAATTAACCGCGGCCTTGGCCACTCGCGGAATCGAGCCTCCAACACCGGTGGCTTGCCCTACAACCCTTTGGGACATGTTTGGAGAACAAGGCCACCCGGTGCGCGCCACTATCAGTGACATGGGCCCCTTACTGCTGAACCGCATGTTGAATTTGAATGACACTCAGGCTGGGGTGCTCAGTCTGGTGTTCAAAATTGCAGACGACAACGGGCTTTTACTGCTAGACATGAAAGATCTGCGCAGCATGTTGTCGTATGTGGGCGAAAACGCTAAACAATTCACCACCGACTATGGCAACATCAGCGCGGCCAGTATTGGAGCGATTCAGCGCGGGTTGCTGCAAATTGAAGAGCAAGGCGGCGAACAGTTCTGCGGTGAGCCCATGCTCAACATCCAGGACTTCATGCAGACCGTAGACAACAAGGGGGTGATTAACGTCTTGGCCGCTGACAAACTACTCAACTCGCCGCGCTTATACGCCACCTTTTTGCTTTGGATGCTCTCTGAGTTGTTTGAGCAGTTACCTGAAATTGGGGACCCCGACAAACCCAAACTGGTTTTCTTTTTCGACGAAGCGCACTTGCTTTTTAATGAGGCGCCCAAAGCGCTGGTTGACCGCATCGAGTTGGTCGTGCGATTGGTGCGATCCAAAGGCGTGGGCGTTTATTTCGTTACGCAAAATCCACTCGACATTCCAGACAATGTCCTAGGCCAGTTGGGTAACAGGGTGCAACATGCCCTGCGAGCCTTCACGCCGCGCGATCAAAAAGCGGTTAAAGCCACGGCGCAAACCATGCGGCCCAAGGCCGGGCTGGACATTGAGGCGGCCATCACCGAGTTGGCCGTAGGCGAGGCCTTAATCAGTTTTTTGGACGACAAAGGTCGACCCACTGAGACCGAGAGGGTGTATGTGATTCCTCCAGGCAGCCAGATCGGCCCCATCACTGCCGAGCAGCGCGAAGCCTTGCGCGCCAGCTCCCTGGTGGCGGGTGTTTATGAGCAATTGCTTGACCGCGAATCTGCCTATGAAGTACTCAAAGCCAAAGGCGCCAGCCTGAGTGCTGCCGCGGCAAGCGCAGCGGGCATTCCACGATCAGCAGGCACAGCATCATCGACTACCCCTGCAGGCGCCAGCGATGGCGGCTTGATGGGCAGCATGACCACTCTGCTGTTTGGCACTGAAGGCCCCCGCGGCGGTCACCGCGATGGAATTGCCCAACTGGTGGTCAAGAGCGCAGTGCGCACCGTGGGCTCCTCGATCGGTCGGGAAATCGTGCGCGGGGTATTGGGCTCTTTGCTCGGCGGTGGTGCTCGGCGGCGTTGAACGAATAGCACCCATAAGAAAACCGCCGAAGCGGTTTTCTTATGGGTGCTTAAAAACTCAGGCTTCAGCCGGCTCAGTCGGCTCTAACTTCACAGCACGGCCCTCTTTCTTGGGCAACGGCTGAATATCGAGCAGTACTTCGTCTTTGTCGTCGATGTCCACACTCAAACGCCCGCCATCGATCAAGCGGCCAAACAGTAACTCGTCGGCCAATGCCTTGCGAATCGTGTCTTGAATCAGACGCTGCATAGGGCGTGCGCCCATGAGGGGATCAAAACCTTTCTTCGCCAAGAACTTGCGCAGCTTGTCACTGAAAGTGACGTCAACTTTTTTCTCGGTGAGCTGGGTTTCCAGCTGCAACAAGAACTTATCAACCACCCGCATGATGACGTTTTCGTCCAGCGCCTTGAAGCTGACCATCGAGTCCAACCGATTTCGAAACTCGGGCGTGAACAGACGTTTAATGTCACCCATCTCGTCGCCCGCTTGGCGCGGATTGGTAAAACCAATAGTGGCTTTATTCATGGTCTCGGCTCCCGCGTTGGTGGTCATGATGATGATCACGTTACGGAAGTCTGCCTTGCGCCCGTTGTTGTCGGTCAAGGTGCCATGGTCCATCACCTGTAACAAGACGTTGTAGATGTCGGGGTGAGCTTTTTCGATCTCGTCAAGCAGCAGTACGCAATGAGGCTTTTTTGTCACGGCCTCGGTCAGCAAGCCGCCCTGGTCAAATCCAACGTAGCCGGGAGGCGCACCGATCAGACGGCTCACCGCATGGCGTTCCATGTACTCGGACATGTCAAAGCGAATCAGGTCAATACCCAAAATATAGGCCAACTGCTTGGCTGCTTCAGTTTTGCCAACGCCCGTAGGGCCGGAGAACAAGAATGAGCCGATTGGCTTGTCAGTTTTGCCCAAACCCGAACGCGCCATCTTGACGGCCGAGGCTAACACTTCAAGCGCTTTGTCTTGACCAAAGACAACGCTTTTCAAGTCACGCTCAATGGTTTGCAACTTACTGCGGTCATCGTTGGACACATTGGCTGGCGGAATTCGGGCGATCTTGGCCACGATATCTTCAATCTCAGCTTTGCCAATGATTTTCTTGCGCTTGGACGCGACCATGATGCGCTGGGCTGCGCCAGCTTCGTCAATCACGTCTATTGCCTTATCGGGCAAGTGACGGTCGTTGATGAACTTGGCCGACAACTCAGCAGCCGCTTGGAGCGCTGCTGCAGCGTACTTGACGTTGTGGTGCTCCTCAAAACGAGACTTCAAACCCTTCAAAATGTCCACGGTTTCGGACACGGTGGGCTCGACCACGTCAACTTTTTGGAAGCGACGCGACAAGGCCGCGTCTTTTTCAAATATGCCGCGGTACTCAGTGAACGTCGTGGCACCAATGCATTTGAGCTGTCCGCTCGACAGCGCAGGCTTGAGCAAGTTGGACGCATCCAAGGTGCCACCCGATGCAGCGCCTGCACCAATTAGGGTATGAATTTCGTCAATGAACAAAATACCGTTGGGCTTGTCTTTCAATGCCTTGAGCACGCCTTTGAGGCGTTGCTCAAAATCACCTCTGTATTTGGTGCCAGCCAGCAAAGCGCCCATATCGAGCGAGTAGACATTGGCTTCAGCCAAAATTTCAGGCACTGTGCCTTGGGTGATGCGCCAAGCTAAGCCCTCGGCAATCGCCGTCTTGCCCACGCCGGCCTCACCGACCAACAAGGGGTTGTTTTTACGGCGACGGCACAGAATCTGGATCGTGCGCTCGACTTCGTATTCGCGTCCAATCAAGGGGTCGATCTTGCCGTCTTTGGCGGCCTGATTCAAATTTTGGGTGTATTGCTCCAAAGGCGAGGCTTTTTCGTTGCGCTCGCCACCGCCCTGCTCCTCAGACTCCGAGCTGGCCTGAGCTTCTGGCTTGGCCGCTTCAGGTGGATCGCTCTTGCGGATGCCGTGGGCAATAAAATTGACCACATCAAGGCGCGTGATGCCTTGTTGGTGCAGGTAATACACAGCGTGGGAGTCTTTTTCACCAAAGATTGCCACCAGCACGTTGGCGCCGGTGACTTCTTTTTTGCCATTGCCTGTGGACTGCACATGCATGATGGCGCGCTGAATAACGCGCTGAAAACCCAAGGTGGGCTGGGTGTCCACCTCTTCGCTACCCGCCACTTGTGGGGTGTTATCTTTGATAAATCCGGCCAACGCATTGCGCAGGTCATCGATATTGGCCGAGCAAGCGCGCAAAACTTCAGCCGCGCTGGGATTGTCCAACAAGGCAAGCAACAAATGCTCCACCGTGATGAATTCGTGGCGCTGTTGCCGTGCTTCGACAAAGGCCATGTGCAAGCTGACTTCCAGTTCTTGGGCAATCATGTGATTTCCTTAAGCCTTTAAAAAGATGAATGTGGAGTACGTGGGGGCGGGGCCAGCTTATTCAACTGGCTCGCACACACATTGCAAAGGGTGTCCTGCTTGGCGCGCGGCATCTTGTACCTGATCGACCTTGGTGGCGGCCACGTCTTTGGAGTAAACGCCGCAAACGGCTTTGCCGTCCAGATGAATTTTCAGCATGATTTGGGTGGCAGACTCTCGGTCTTTACTGAAAAATTCCTGAATCACCAGCACCACAAACTCCATCGGCGTAAAGTCGTCGTTCAGCATGAGGACTTGGTACATCTGAGGAGGCTTGATTTTGTCTGTGATCCTGTCCAGGACCAGCGAATCACCACCTTCAGAGTGACGTGATGGGGGTACGAGTACAGGAGAAACTGGTTTTCTGGTTGCCATGAATTTCATTCTATCGAGCCTGAAGGGCATCTGACGCGGCGCCAACATAAGACCTTGCGAAAAGTGCATCAAAAATGCCAAAAAATGAATTTACCCGGAGGAATCCTGCCTTGAGTGGTAAAAGTGCGAATTGACAATTTCATCAGGAGCAGATCACACTGAACCCATAAAAGCCGGAGACGCAATATGGCAACAGGAAAAGTTAAGTGGTTCAATGATGCAAAAGGATTTGGCTTCATTGAACCGGATGGTGGCGGGGCGGACATTTTTGCCCATTTTTCAGCCATCAGCATGGACGGCTACAAGAGTCTTAAAGAAGGCTCAAGGGTGTCGTTTGAGGTCACCAATGGTGCAAAAGGTCTGACAGCGGTCAACATCCAGGCAGAAAACGGCGCTGCGGCATCAGATGCTGGCTAAGTAGGACTGACGCGCCGCAGTTGCTCGCGAGCATTCACAGGTGATCGATCATCACCTGACCAAAACCGGAACAGCTGACCTGAATGGCACCGTCCATCAAGCGGGCAAAGTCATAAGTCACGCGTTTACTGGCAACCGCTTTTTCCATCGCCCCCAAAATCAGGTCGGCTGCTTCGGTCCAGCCAATGTGGCGCAGCATCATCTCGGCTGACAAAATCAGTGAGCCCGGATTAACGTAGTCTTTACCTGCGTACTTGGGAGATGTGCCATGCGTGGCCTCAAAGCAGGCCACCGAATCGGACAGGTTGGCGCCCGGCGCAATGCCAATACCACCGACCTGCGCCGCCAAGGCATCAGACAGGTAGTCACCATTCAAGTTCAATGTAGCGACCACGGAATACTCCGCAGGTCGAAGCAAGATTTGCTGTAAAAAAGCGTCAGCGATCACATCTTTAACAACAATTGGCTTGCCGGTCTTAGGGTGTGTAATTTGGCACCAAGGGCCATCATCAATCAGTTTGGCGCCAAATTCTTTTTTCGCCAAAGCATAAGCCCAGTCACGGAACGCACCTTCGGTGAACTTCATGATGTTGCCCTTGTGCACCACGGTCACACTGGGCTTGTTGTGGTCAATCGCATACTGGATGGCTTTGCGCATCAAGCGCTCGGTGCCTTCACGCGACACGGGCTTGACGCCTATCCCTGATGTGTTGGGAAAACGAATAGTTTTTTGTCCCAACTCGTGGGTCAGAAAGTGGATCAGCTTCTTGGCATTGTCGCTTTCGGCCTCGAACTCGATGCCGGCGTATATGTCTTCCGAGTTTTCACGGAAGATCACCATGTTAGTTTTCTCAGGCTCCTTCAAAGGCGAGGGCACGCCCTGAAAGTAGCGAATCGGCCGCAAGCAAACGTACAAGTCAAGCTCTTGGCGCAAGGCAACGTTCAAAGACCGAATGCCGCCTCCCACGGGTGTGGTCAAGGGGCCTTTGATGGACACCACGTAGTCACGCAATGCAACCAGGGTCTCGGCAGGCAACCCCATGTTGTGGCTGTAGATTTGGTGCGCTTTTTCTCCGGCATACACCTCCATCCACTGAATTTGGCGCTCATCACCATAGGCTTTGGCCACAGCAGCGTCCACCACCCGAATCATCACTGGCGTGACGTCGCGCCCGGTGCCATCGCCCTCGATGAAAGGAATGATGGGTTGCATCGGCACATTCAAAGACATGTCGGCATTGACCGTGATTTTTTGGCCTTGCGCCGGAACTTGAACGTGGGAGATCATGTGTAAAGTTTTAATAAATGAGGCAGAGCGTCAGTTTACACTTCGGGCCTGTCTATTTACGAGAGGGATTCATCATGTTTTCATTGGCTTCCAAGATGCGCATGGCATCCCTTGTTGCGGGCTTGATGTTAGCCATCGCCCCAATCCAGAGCTGGGCTCAAGGCGAACCGCAAACTCGATTGGCCCGCACCAAATTGGGCGCGGGTATGCATTTAATTGATACGCAACTAGCCCAAACGCCCGAGCAACGCCAAATTGGCCTAATGTGGCGTAAAGACTTGCCTCAAAACGAAGGCATGTTGTTTGTGTTCGAACAACCCACAGTTCAGTGCTTTTGGATGCGCAACACTTTGACCGCTTTGACCGCGGCCTTTGTCGACGATGACGGGACCATCGTGAATTTGGAAGACATGAAATCCCAAACGGATAACTCTCATTGCTCGATCAAACCCGTGCGTTTTGTGCTGGAAATGAACCAGGGCTGGTTTAAGAAACGTGGCATACAAGCTGGCTTTAAATTGACGGGGCCAACTTTCAAGCCTTGATTTTGGTTTGCCGCAATCAAGACGGCGGTATTTAAAGCGATCCACCTTCAGTTTTAAACGCCCCACACCACATCAGCCTTGGCTTTCACACTTCGGCGCAGCATCTCCAACATCGGTTGCGCGCGGCGCTTGAGGCTGACGGCCTCCGTCAAAGCATCCCCAGCTTCGTCCATGCCCTCGGCGATCCGCTTGGCCTGCATGTTTGCCATCCGAGCTTCATCATGCGCAATCGCCGCCTCCAAGGCCGCAATGGCGTGGGGCTGATGTTCAACGGTGAAGATGCCCTTGGGCGTCGCCTCCAAACCCATGACCTTAAGCAAGCGCTGGGCATCAGGCCCAAGCATGATCAGGTCACTGGTGACTTTGGATTTAAATTTGTACAACATGGGAAGACCGGTAAAAGGTGAAATCAGGCATAAAGGATACGCCCGATTTCACGACTCTAAAGGGTTAAAAAGCCAGCGTTTGACCTTCGGTCATCGGAACGATCTGGCTCTTGCTGCCTTTCATGGCCTCTTCAAATTCAGCCAAAGTGCCCTTGGCCAGCGGATTGGAGTTGTAGTGAATAGGCATCACCATCTTGGCAGGAATCCAAGTCTTCATGGCATACGCCGCATCTTCTGGGTCCATGGTGAAGTTGCCGCCAATCGGAATCAGCACCAAGTCGGGCTTGTAACGATCAAAAATAAACTTCATGTCGCCAAACAAACCGGTATCGCCCATGTGCCAGATTTTGAAGCCGTTTTCCATTTCTATGATGTAGCCCATGGCTTCACCGGCAGGGTGCGACTCGGGTTTACCGGTGGCCGGGTTATTGAAAACGATCAAAGACGAATGCTCAGCCTGCACGGCTGTAACTTTGATGCCGGGCAGCGGTTTGACACTGCCGGTTTTATTAAAGCGATGGCCCAAATTGGCCGGCAAAACACCTAAGGTGATCAATGGCGTCACCATGTCGGCGGGGCCGTAGAGCAAGGTGTTGTTCAGTTTGGCCAGCGTTGGAGCATCGCCCAAATGGTCAACGTGGGCATGGGTCACCAAAAGCAAGTCCACCTTACCCAGGGCCGACAGGTCTGTTTTAAACACAGCGGGCGCTTTGGGTCCACCAGTGATCCAAGGATCGATCACGATGGTTTTGCCGCCTGGGCTTTGAATGCGAAAACCCGCTTGACCCAGCCACAGCAACTCGGTTTTACCGTTGGCAGCAGCCGGTTTGGCTTGCTGCGCCTGGGCGGTCATGGACACGCCCCCTAACAGGGTCAGCGCGGCAACGACCAGCGACTGGCAAAGGGAATGTTTGAACGACTTCAATTTCATGGCTTGTTCCTTGGATGCAGAGCGCCCCGATAGGCTTCTGTCAGGCCCATGCTAGGCGGGGTGAGAAATTATGACATCCGGGTTTGTCTGTACCCGCTGTCGCGCTGGCGGCCCGAGATAGCGGCGAAAGCCTGCGAAACTATCGCAAACCTCAAAGTGAAGTCACCATGCCCTGTTCATTGCCACGCCGCAAACCGCTGCGCCGCCTCCTTTTTAGCTGCCAGCTTTGGTCCGCGGTCTGTCTGAGTCTTTATTCCACATTTTCTATCGCTCAATCCATGACATCCATAGCTGCCCAATTTATCCCTACAGGCACGCTGCGTGCCTCAATCAATCTGGGCAATCCAATCCTTGCCCAAAAAGACCTAATCACCGGTCAGGTCAAGGGTGTCTCTGTCGACTTGGCTAGCGAACTGGCTCGACGTCTGGGTGTCAGTTTGACCCTGGTCACCTTTGACGCAGCAGGAAAATCTGTTGATGCGGTGACCAATGAACAAGCGGATGTGGGCTTTTTTGCCGTCGACCCCGTGCGCGGTCAAGGCATTGCTTTCACCGCGCCCTATGTGTTAATAGAAGGCAGTTATTTGGTACGCCAAGACTCTGCGCTGCAGCGCAACGAAGATGTAGACCGCCCGGGTGTGAGAGTGGCGGTAGGCAAAGGCAGCGCCTACGACCTTTACCTGACGCGCGAGATCAAGCAAGCCGAGCTGCAACGCGCGCCCACATCCCCCACGACGGTGGATTATTTTCTGAGCCAGCAACTGGATGTGGCAGCAGGCGTCAAGCAACAATTGCAAATGGACGCCGCCCGCCTGCCCAACTTACGTTTGCTGCCAGGCCGATTCATGGTGATTGAGCAAGCTATGGGCTTGCCCAAAGGTCGCAGTCCTGAAACGCAGGCTTATTTACGCCGGTTTGTGGAAGACATGAAGGCTTCTGGATTTGTGGCGGAAACTTTGAAAAAGCACAAAATCGAAGGCGCCTCAATTGCACCAGCCCAGCCCTCGCTTTGAGCACGGGTACTTGACTCTTCATGGGCCGTAAGCCAAACCCGAGGCCACACCGCCAAACAAGTCGCCGCTAACCAACTCAGCTTCTGGGAAGGCTTCACGCAATGCCTGCTGAAAAGGTTGCAGTGCAGATGAACCTCCGGTAAGGTACAGGGCGTCGATCTGCGAGGCCTTCAAGCCGGCCACTTGCACGCAGTCTTGCGCACAGGCCACCACCTGCGCCAGCAAACCTTGCAGGTGCTCGGCCAAGGCGCCTACCGACATCTGTGCAGACAAACCAGGTTCAACCAAGCCCAAGTCCAGCGCTTGGTGCGAGGCGCCGTTCGAGCAGGCGATCTTGGCCTGCTCCACGCTGTGCGCCAGGCCGTGACCCAACTGCTCGCGCAACACTGTCATCAAGCGCTCATGTAGTTGCAAATGGCTGTAGTTGCTGCGCAAGGCCAGCGCGTCTCGAATCGCTTTAGGACTTTGTTGCCAGTGAATCAAGTGCCAAGTGCTCAGGTCAATGAAGGGGCGGCTGGGTACCTCGCGGCCATCGGGACCCGTGTGTTTGTAACCCAGCAAAGGCATCAATTCGGCTAGGCTAAGTTGTTTATCGTAGTCGGTGCCCCCAATGTGTACGCCGGTCGTGGCGCGGATATCGGACTGGCGCTGCGTTTGCAGCATGCGTTTGGGGCCCAACTGCACCACGGTGAAGTCCGATGTGCCGCCGCCCACATCCACCACCAATACCGTGCGCTCCTCACTCAAGCGACGCTCATAGTCCAACGCTGCGGCAATGGGTTCAAGTTGAAACGAGATGTCCTCAAAGCCTAACTTCTCAGCCACTTCCAAAAGCATGCGCTGTGCCAAGGCGTCGCGCTGAGTGTCTCCGTCGACAAAATGCACCGGTCGGCCAAGCACCAGTTTTTTTGGCAAGCCACCCAGTTGGTCGCTGGCGCGTTTCACCAGTTCGGCCAAAAACAATCCGATGATGTCTTGAAAGCTCACTAATTGGTGATTGATACTCGTGCGCTCCATCAGCAAAGGACTGCCCAAGAGACTTTTCAGAGAGCGCATCAGGCGCCCATCGTGACCCGCCAAATACATAGATAACGCCTCGCGCCCGAAATGAGTCTTGCCGGTTTCGGCATCAAAAAACAAGACCGTGGGCAGGGTCGTGGCCTCGCCCTCCAGCGCGATCAATTGGGCGGCATCTGATCCCTGCGCCCAGGACACGGCAGAGTTGGAAGTACCAAAGTCAATGCCCAAAGTGCCGTCAAGCGTGGCAAAGGGGATGGCGAAATGCGAGGGAGGCATAAATGTGAGTGGCGATCTACAGGCTGCGGCGCCCTAAGAGGTGCCAAACGGACAGAAGGCGGCGATTGTGGCACAGCACGCGCAGGCCGCCGGCCTCAAGGGACATAGGCGCTTGATATACTGAAATCAAGCGCTTGTCCAGCCACCAGCCCATGACAGGGCTGGCATGGCGCGTAAGTCACTCGCGTTGGAGGGGCACACCCTTCGCACTGTGAATTTCGAACCGAATTTTTGATTGAAAGCTTCTGCATGTTGGCCAGCCACCAGTTCACGCACGCACCATCCCTTTGCACCGATCGTTCTTTAGTATCGTTCACGATGCTTGCCAAATGGTCCGCTTTCGGTCTATTGACTACCCTGTTATGCGCTTGCCCCTCGGGCAAGCCAGGCTCGCCTGCTGTGGGCGCTGGCGCAGGAGCCCCACCGGCCCCTGAGGTCGGCGTGGTCACGACTAGTTTTGCCAGAGTCGGCTTGATCAGCGAGCTGCCTGGTCGCACCGAAGCCTTTCGCGTAGCGCAGGTGCGGGCGCGGGTGGCTGGCATTTTGCTCAAAAACCAATTCACCGAAGGCAGCGATGTGATGGCGGACCAGCCTCTGTTCCAGATTGACGCTGCGCCTTACAAAGCTACGCTTGGCGGCGCCCAAGCCAACTTGATCAAAGCGCAAGCTAATCTGGCCCAAGCGCAAGCGCTGGCTGAGCGCTATAAGCCCCTGGCTGAAGCCCATGCGGTCAGCCAACAAGAGTATGTCAGCGCTGTGGCGGCATTCAAGCAAGCCCAAGCCGACGTGGCTGTGGCTCAGGCCAACATTGAAACAGCGCAGCTGAATGTGAATTACGCCGCTGTGCGCTCACCGATTGCGGGACGCATTGGCCGCGCATTGGTGACCGAAGGCGCTTTGGTCGGTCAAGGCGAGGCCACGCCATTGGCCCTGGTGCAGCAGATTGACCCGATGTATGTGAACTTTACCCAATCGGCAAGCGAAGTCATGCGCATGCGCAGCGACATGGCCAGTGGCAAATTGCAAAGCGCACAAACCTCACAGGCGGCCAAGGTGCAGCTGCTGCTGGAAGACGGCAGCGTTTATTCGCATACCGGTCAATTGATATTCTCTGACTTGACCGTGGATGCCAGCACCGGCCAGGTTACGTTGCGTGCCAAATTCCCCAACCCCAAGGGTCTGTTGTTGCCCGGCATGTTTGTGCGAATTCAAAGCCAGCAAGCCACGGCGGCCCAAGCGGTGTTGCTGCCCCAGCAAGCGGTGATGCGCACAGGGGAAAGCGACAGCGTCAAGGTCGTGTCCGCGGACGGCAAGGTAGAGACTCGAAAGGTCAAACTCAGCGGCCAACAGGCCGGTCAGTGGATCGTATTAGAGGGCTTGAAAGACAACGAACAGGTTGTGGTGGAAGGGTTCCAAAAAATGAAGGGGGATGCGCCTGTCAAACCCGTGAGCTGGAAACCTGCCGCCGCTCCGGATGCTCCTGCTTCATCTGCGGCCCCATCGGCGCGTCCTTGAGGTAACAGCATGGCTCGCTTCTTCATTGACCGCCCCATCTTCGCATGGGTGATTGCCCTGTTTGTACTAGCGCTGGGCGCGGTGTCCATCACCCAATTACCTGTCGCCCAATACCCGGCGGTGGCGCCGCCGTCTATCATCGTGTCGGCGTCCTACCCCGGCGCATCAGCTCAGACTTTTGAAAACAGTGTCTTGTCCGTCATTGAGCGTGAGATGAATGGCTCGCCCGGCTTGCTGTACATGGAGTCGGTGGCACAAGCCGACGGCACCGGCTCAATCACGCTGAGCTTTGAGCCGGGCACCAGCCCTGACTTGGCGCAGGTCGATGTACAAAACCGCTTGAGTCGCGCGGCGCCGCGACTGCCCCAAGCCGTCACGCAACAAGGCGTGCGAGTCGACAAGGCGCGCTCTAATTTTTTGTTATTCACCATTTTGTCGTCCAGTAACCCAGACTTTGACCCGGTGGCTTTGGGTGACTACGCATCTCGCAACATCCTGCCCGAAATCCAGCGCGTGCCTGGCGTAGGCCAAGCCCAGTTGTTTGGAACTGAGCGGGCCATGCGAATTTGGATCGATCCGGCAAAGCTGGTCGGTTACCGCCTCTCAGCCGCCGACGTGTCAGCGGCCATTGCTGCGCAAAATGCGCAAGTGGCGTCGGGCACGATTGGCGACCTGCCCAACCTGCCAGGTCAATCCATTTTTGCCACCGTTGTGGTTAAGGGGCAGCTGAGCACTACACAAGAATTTGGCAGTATCGTCTTGCGCGCTAACTCTGACGGCTCGGCGGTTCGACTCAAAGACGTGGCGCGCATTGAAATGGGCGCCCAAAGCTACAGCCCACAAACGCGGCTGGACGGCAACCCATCAAGCGGCATTGGCGTGCAACTCTCGCCTACCGGCAATGCATTGGCTACGGCCAAAGCCATTCGCAAACGACTTGACGAACTGGCCAAGTACTTCCCCCCTGGCGTCAAAGCCACTATCCCTTACGACAGCTCAAAGTTTGTGGAAATTTCAATAAAGCAGGTTGTGGAAACGCTGCTGGAGGCGGTATTTCTGGTTTTCTTGGTGATGTTCTTGTTCTTGCAAAACATCCGCTACACCATCATCCCTACACTGGTGGTGCCAATTACATTGATGGGCACTTTTGCCTGTCTGTATGCACTGGGCTACTCGATCAACGTGCTGACCATGTTTGCCATGGTGTTGGTGATCGGCATTGTTGTCGACGATGCGATTGTTGTGGTCGAGAACGTCGAGCGCATCATGAATGATGAAGGCTTGCCGCCTTTGACGGCCACACGCAAAGCCATGGGTCAGATCTCGGGCGCCATTGTTGGTGTAACGGTGGTGTTGGTATCGGTGTTTGTGCCTTTGGCTTTTTTCAAAGGCTCCATCGGCAACATCTACCGCCAGTTCTCTGCGGTGATGGTCATTTCAATTCTGATCTCAGCCTTTATGGCCTTGTCGTTCACGCCTGCCCTGTGCGCCACCCTGCTCAAGCCCGTGCAAGCTGGCCACGCCCATGCCAAGACCGGTTTTTTTGGTTGGTTTAATCGCGGCTTTGCCCGCACCACTCAGACTTACGAAGGATGGGTAGCGCGCTTAATTCGCCGCGCAGGTCGAATGCTTGTGGTTTACGTGGCCATTATTGCTGCCGTGGTGCTTCTGTTCAATCGCCTTCCCACATCGTTTTTGCCGAACGAAGACCAGGGCAACATCTTGGTCAACGTCCAGCTGCCGCCTGGCGCCACTGTGAACCGCACCAAGCAGGTCATGGACTCAGTGGAGGCTTACATGCTCAAGCAGCCTGAAGTGCAAAGCATGGTCAGCGTGCTAGGTTTCAGCTTTGCCGGTACCGGCCAAAATGCGGCTCTGGGCTTCATCACTCTGAAAGATTGGGATGAACGTGAAGGCGTGGGCCACTCTGCTCAGGCCTTAGCTGGTCGCGCCTTCGGCGGGCTGATGGGTATCAAAGACGCCTTCATCTTTCCGGTCAGCCCTCCACCGATTCCTGAATTGGGCCGTGCCAACGGCTTTGCCTTTCGACTGCAAGACCGCGGCGGTTTGGGTCATGAAGCCCTGCTGGCCGCACGCAACCAGATGCTGGGCATGGCCGCCAAAAGCCCACTGCTAGCGGCGATGCGGCCAGACGGACTCGAAGACGCATCGCAATTGCAATTACAAATTGACCGTGACAAAGCCAGCGCCCTGGGCGTCAACTTCAGCGCCATCAACACCGCCCTGTCCACCGCTTTGGGTTCGTCTTACGTGAACGACTTTCCAAACGCAGGTCGATTGCAACGCGTGGTCGTGCAAGCCGATGCGGCCAGCCGCATGCAAGCCGAAGACCTTCTCAAGTTGAACGCGCTCAATGGCCAGAGCCAGCCGGTGCCATTTGCTTCATTTGCTTCAACGCAGTGGATCACCGGCGCGATGCAGACTGTGCGCTACAACGGGTACCCGACCATGCGTATTGCAGGTGAACCGGCACCTGGTCAAAGCACAGGCGCGGCGATTGCAGAAATGGAACGCCTAGCTGGTCAGTTGCCGCAGGGCTTTGCATTTGAATGGACTGGCCAGTCCTACGAAGAAAAAC
>CANGEG010000026.1 GCA_947452725.1 Comamonadaceae bacterium
CCCTTCCAGACAATACCCAACACCATGCCTGGAAAGAACGCCGCCGCCGCAAGCGAAAAAGACGCGGAGACCAAGGCCAAAATTTGCGCCGGCTTCCACGACGCCACCAACGCCGCCAACATGGCCACCGCCAGCAAGGCAAACTTAGACAAGATCACCCGCCCCTCTGGCGTGCTTAAACCCTTACCGGTACGAGGGTTCATGTCATGCACCAAGGCATTGCTGATCGTAAGCAGCAAACCATCGGCAGTAGACAGCGCCGCCGCCAAGCCGCCAGCAGCCACCAAGCCTGAAATCACAAATGGCATGCCGCCCAACTCCGGTGTAGCCAGCATGATCATGTCAGCACCCAGCCGCAACTCGCCAAACTGCAGCGTACGATCACCGTTGATGTCAGCCACCTCCACCAGCGAAGAGTCAACCCGGCCCCACTGGGCCAGCCAATGCGGCAGCGACTCAAAACTGCTGCCCACCAAGTTGTTCATGACCTCAAACTTGACCAACACCGCCAAGGCTGGCGCACTTAAGTACAGTAAGGCGATAAAAAACAAAGACCAAGCCACTGACTGCCTGGCTTCAGCCACACTGGGCGTGGTGTAGTAACGCGTGAGTAAATGGGGTAAGCCTGCGGTGCCCACCATCAGGCAAAAAATCAACGCTAAAAAATTGCGCCGAGAGGTTTCAAAGGCTTTTTGCTGTGAGGGCGTTCCGTCGGGGTCGCCCTGAAAAGCTTGCGCATGCAAAGGCAAACCCGACAAAGGTTGGGCCCGCTCCAGGTTGTCTTGCATGGCCCGAGTCCACTGCTCGCGTGCCGTTGCTGCATCTTTAGGCATGGCCAGTAGCTCGCGCCGCGCCTGGGCAATCAAAGCAAAATCAGCCGCCTGCGCTTTAAGGTTGCGCACCTGTGCCTCCAAAGCCTCACGCTCTTTGCGCAGCGAAGATTCAATATCCAAGAGTTTATATTCGTAGTTTTTGGCGCGGTAATAAAACGCATCGCGCACTTCAATTTCAGCCGGATCAAATATCAATTTTTGCTCTAACGCGGCAATTTTGGGCAGTTGCTCGCCGTACGCGGTCATGGCCAAGGGCGTGCCCAATTGCTTGTAGGCCAGCCAGGAGACTGGCAGCAAAAACGCCAACAACAAGATGATGTACTGTGCCACCTGCGTCCAGGTAATGGCGCGCATGCCGCCTAAAAAGGAGCACAACAACACCCCGCCAAGGCCCAGCAAAATGCCAATCTCAAACTGCACACCCGTCAGGCGCGAGGCAATCAGGCCAATGCCGTAAATCTGGGCTACGACGTAGGTAAAAGAGCAGAGAACCGCCGCCCAGGCGGCCAGCAAACGGGGCCAGCGACCGCCATAACGCACACCAAAAAAATCAGGCAATGTGTACAAACGCATCTCGCGCAGACGCGGTGCGATCAAGAGGCCGACCAGGCAAAACCCGCCGGTCCAGCCCATCACATACGCCAAGCCCCCGGGCTGCGAGCCGGCGCCCGAAAACCCTTGTAAATACAAAGCACCAGACAAGCTAATGAAAGACGCAGCACTCATCCAGTCGGCCGCCGTGGCCATGCCGTTGTAAAGGGCGGGTATGCGGCGACCTGCGACAAAGTACTCTTGCGGTTGCGTGGTACGCCCCGATATACCTATCAAGGCGTACATCATGACAGTGGCAAACAAAAATATCGGGCCAATCAAATTGCGCGACAAGCCACGGCGCTCGGCCCAAGCCATCAGCGCAAGCAAAGACAGCAAGATCACCACATACAAAGCCACATTACGGTGCAAACGCCAACGATAGGCCGCGTAAAGTGACGATGTATCTGGCGCTGTCATGGGCTTGATTTACCCGTTCATTTGCCCAATTGGGTCCAGGTTTCCACCACCGTGTCAGGGTTGAGCGAAATCGAGCTGATGCCTTGGTTCATCAGCCATTTGGCAAAATCAGGATGGTCGCTGGGGCCTTGGCCGCAGATGCCGATGTACTTTCCCTTTGACAAACAAGCTTGAATAGCTTGGCTGATCAAGGCCTGCACGGCGGGGTCACGTTCATCAAAGTCAATCGCCAACAACTCCAAGCCCGAGTCACGGTCCAGGCCCAATGTCAATTGAGTCAAGTCGTTTGATCCAATGGAAAAACCATCAAAGAACTCTAAGAAACGATCGGCCAAGATGGCATTACTTGGAACTTCGCACATCATGATGATTTTCAGCTCATCTTGGCCGCGCTTTAACCCATGCGCTGCCAACAACTGGGTCACGCGTTCTGCCTGGCCAAGGGTGCGAACAAACGGCACCATCACTTGAACGTTGGACAACCCCATTTCACCGCGAACGCGCTTGATGGCTTCGCACTCCATGGCAAAGGCTTCGCCAAAGTCAGCACTGATGTAGCGTGCAGCACCTCGGAAACCGAGCATCGGGTTTTCTTCTTCCGGCTCGTAGCGGCTGCCACCAATCAGTTTGCGGTACTCGTTACTTTTGAAATCTGACAGGCGCACGATCACCGGCTTAGGCCAAAAGGCGGCCGCAATGCTGGCGACGCCTTCAGCCACTTTATCGACATAGAAAGCGCGCGGCGAGGCATGGCCTCGAGCCACCGACTCGACCGCCTTTTTCAAATCCGCATCGATATTTGGATAGTCCAAGATCGCCTTGGGATGAACGCCAATGTTGTTGTTGATGATGAATTCCAAACGCGCCAAGCCCACACCGGCATTGGGCAATTGGGCAAAGTCAAAGGCCAATTGCGGATTACCAACGTTCATCATGATCTTGGTCGGAATCTCTGGCATGGTGCCGCGTTGAACCTCGGTAACTTCGGTTTCGATCAGTCCATCGTAGATGTGACCGGTATCGCCTTCGGCGCAACTCACCGTCACCAAGGTGCCATCTTTGAGCCGTTCAGTGGCATCGCCACAGCCGACCACAGCAGGAATACCCAACTCACGGGCAATGATGGCGGCGTGGCAGGTACGACCACCGCGATTGGTCACAATGGCGCTGGCCCGCTTCATCACCGGCTCCCAATTAGGGTCGGTCATGTCGGTGACCAGCACGTCACCTGGTTGAACCTGGTCCATCTCGCTGATGTGATGCACCAGCCGCACAGGGCCCGTACCAATTTTTTGACCAATGGCACGGCCTTCAGCCAAAACGGTGCCCTTGCCTTTGAGCTTGTAGCGCAACTCGGCTGTGCCTTTGGACTGGCTTTTCACCGTCTCAGGACGAGCTTGCAGGATATAAAGCAGCCCGTCAGTGCCGTCCTTGCCCCATTCAATATCCATGGCACGGCCGTAATGTTTTTCAATGACCACCGCGTATTGCGCGAGTTGCTCCACATCTGTGTCGGTCAAAGAGTAACGGTTGCGCTGCTCGGTTGGTACGTCGATGGTTTCCACCAAGCGGCCATTGGCGGCCTTGGCTTCGGGTGTCGCAAACACCATTTGAATCAGCTTGGAGCCCAGATTGCGTCGAATCACTGCGCGCTTACCTGCCGCCAGCATAGGCTTGTGCACGTAAAACTCGTCCGGATTGACCGCGCCTTGCACCACCGTTTCACCCAAGCCATAGCTGGAGGTAATGAATACCACCTCTTCAAATCCGGACTCGGTATCGATGGTGAACATGACCCCCGCAGCGCCTAAATCGGAGCGGACCATGCGCTGTACACCAGCAGACAAGGCCACGTCTGCGTGTGCAAAACCTTTGTGCACGCGGTAGCTAATGGCCCGGTCGTTGTACAGCGAGGCAAACACCTCTTTCATCTTGTGCAGTACATCTTCAATACCAACCACGTTCAAAAATGTTTCTTGCTGGCCGGCAAAAGAGGCATCCGGCAAATCTTCGGCCGTGGCTGATGAGCGCACGGCAAAAGAGGCGGACGGATTGCCGGCAGAAAAGCGCGCGAATTCCTCGCGAATGGCTTTTTCCAAATCGGCCGGAAACGGCTGCGCCTCCACCATGGCGCGAATTTGGGCGCCAACAATCGCCAACGAGCGAACATCGTCGGTGTTCAGAGCATCGAGCAAGGCATTGATGCGCCCGATCAAACCCTCAAAGTTCAAGAACTGGCGAAAGGCATGTGCGGTGGTCGCAAAACCGGTCGGTACCCGCACGCCAGAGGGCAGCTGTGAAATCATTTCGCCGAGGCTGGCGTTTTTGCCTCCCACAGCGTCCACATCGGTCATTCGAAGTTGCTCGAATGGCACCACGAGGGCATCTTTCGCAAAAAGTGTGGTCATGAAAAAACTCCAAAGTTAATAAACGGCAGGGTTCTAGGTTGATGTGCAGGGCAGTTTTGTTGTTTTGATAGCGCCCTGACACATCGGCTCCAGACATAATGAAGGCTATTTTAGGGGGTCCCAGCGCAGCGCAGCCCCCTCCACCCTTTTATTCATAACGCCATGCCCAACCGCACCGTTTTTTTTATTTCTGATGGCACCGGGATCACCGCAGAGACATTTGGCAACGCGATCCTGGCGCAGTTTGAGATGAAGACGAGACATGTTCGACTGCCCTTTTTGGACACCGTAGACAAAGCCCATCAGGCAGTTCGACAAATCAACCACACAGCAGAAGTGGAAGGCATCAAACCTATTGTCTTCACGACCTTGGTGAACATGGAAGTGCTGCAGGTGATTCGGGACGGCTGCAAAGGCATGCTGCTTGATATGTTTGGCACCTTTGTGCAACCGCTGGAAAAAGAGCTGGGCATCAAATCGCACCACCGCATTGGTCGCTTTTCCGATGTCAGCAAAAGCCAGCAATATCACGACCGCATCGAGGCGATCAATTATTCGCTGGCACATGACGATGGCCAATCGAACCGCAATTTGGAAGTGGCAGATGTGATTTTGGTTGGTGTCAGTCGCAGCGGCAAAACTCCCACCAGCCTGTACCTGGCCATGCAGCATGGTCTAAAAGCAGCCAACTACCCGTTGATTCCAGATGATTTTGAACGCAAGCAATTGCCACCCGCCTTGCTGCCGCATTGCAAAAAGATTTTTGGCCTGTCCATCTTGCCCGAGCGCTTGGCCGAGATAAGGGCTGAACGCAGACCTAATTCGCGCTACGCCAGTTTAGACAATTGCCGCATGGAAGTAGCCGAAGCAGAGACCATGATGCGCCGCTCGGGTATACGATGGTTGTCAACCACGACCAAGTCGATTGAAGAAATAGCCACCACCATCTTGCAGGAGATCAAGCCCGAGCGGTTGATCTACTAACTCACACTTTCAAAGTGTCCGCCAAGCGCTGTGCGCAAGACAGGGCTTGGGATGCATCTCGCGCCTCCACCATCACCCGCACCAAAGGCTCGGTGCCGCTGGCCCGAATAAGTACCCTACCCGTCTCGCCCAACTCAGCTTGCACAGTGGCCGCAGTCTCCTTGAGTTGCGCATTGGTTGTCCAATCTTGGCCAGGCTGCAAACGCACGTTAATTAAAGTTTGTGGGAACAAGGTGACACCCTCCATCAACTGGCTCATGGTTTTGCCACTGGACGCACAAGCCTGCAAGACTTGCAAAGCGCTGACCAAGCCGTCACCCGTACTGTGCTTGTCCAAGGCCAATAAATGACCAGACCCCTCGCCACCCAACAGCCAACCTTTTTGATCTAGCATTTCAAGCACATAGCGGTCCCCCACCTTAGCTCGGATGAACTCGACGCCTTTGTGCTTCAAGGCCACTTCCACTGCCATGTTGGTCATCAAAGTGCCCACGACACCTGGCACCACCTCATCGCGGGACAAACGGTCAGCCACCATCAAATACAACAACTCGTCGCCGTTGTATACGCGGCCTTGCCCGTCCACCATCAATAATCGGTCGGCATCTCCGTCCAGCGCAATTCCCAAGTCTGCGCCTTGAGCCAGCAAAGTTTGAACCAAAGCTTCAGGATGGGTCGCGCCAACGTCTTTGTTAATGTTCAAGCCATCCGGACTGCAACCGATAGCGGTCACCTCAGCGCCCAGTTCATGAAACACCTTGGGGGCAATTTGGTAGGCAGCGCCATGCGCGGCATCCACCACAATTTTCATACCTTTTAACGACAAGTCGTTGGAAAATGTACTTTTGCAAAATTCAATGTAGCGCCCGGCGGCATCGTCAAGCCGTCGGGTTTTGCCCAGCTCAGCCGAGCTGGCCCAGACCGGATCTTGGGCAAGGGCAGATTCAACTTCGATTTCCCAGGCATCAGGAAGTTTGCTACCTTGGGCGTTGAAGAATTTGATGCCGTTGTCGGCAAACGGGTTATGGCTGGCGCTGATCACAACCCCCAAAGACGCGCGCTGCGCCCGTGTCAAATACGCCACCGCCGGTGTGGGCACGGGGCCCAGCAACACCACATCGACACCCGCTGAATTGAAGCCAGACTCCAAGGCACTTTCAAGCATGTAACCAGAAATGCGGGTGTCTTTGCCTATCAAAACCGTTGGATGCGCCTCATGCGCCTTCAAAACGCGACCGACCGCGTGGGCCAGGCGCAAGACGAAATCCGGGGTGATAGGGCTTTGTCCAACGGTGCCTCGAATGCCGTCGGTACCAAAATATTGACGAGACATGGCGCTCTTTCTTAGTCGTTTTTATAGTTGAATTTTAAAGCATTAAATCAAGTCAAAGACTGTGAGCGCATGGCCTCGTATACGCGTAAAGCCTGCACCGTTTCTTTTACATCGTGAACGCGCACCACACTGGCGCCGCGCTCGACCGCCAGCACAGCCGCAACCACACTTGCGGTAACCCGCTCGGCAGGCTGGCTGGACAAGTGGTTGGAATCGATGACGCAGCCCAAAGCCGATTTGCGCGACCAACCGGTAAGCAGCGGGTAATTCAAAGCCAAGATCTCAGATTGCCTGGCCAACAGACTGAAGTTTTGCGCAACGGTTTTTCCAAAACCAATGCCGGGATCCAACATCAGGCGCTCACGGGCCACCCCCGCGTGCTTCAAGTCCAAGCAGCGCGCCTGAAAAAAAGCAACCACTTCGGGCAAGACATCCCCGTTCATCACTTCAATCTGCATGGTTTGCGGATCGCGGTGCATGTGCATTAAACAAACACCACAAGAGGGATGAACTTCAACAACCCCCAAGGCGCCAGGTTGCCTCAAGGCCCAAATGTCGTTCACGATGTCCACGCCCAAATCCAATGCAGCTTGCATCACGCCGGGCTTGTAAGTATCAATGGAGATCGGAACGCCCAGCCGAACCAGCTCGGGGAGCACAGGCAGAACCCGCGACAACTCCACATCCAGCGCTACGGCAGGAGAACCCGGACGGGTGGACTCGCCACCTACATCCAAAATGTGTGCGCCGTTTTTTAGCATCTGTTCGGCACGCGCCACGGCAGCACGAACGCCGTGCAACTGGCCGCCGTCGGAAAATGAATCCGGTGTCAGATTCAAAATCCCCATGACCTGCGGCGTCGACAAGTCGATCTGAAAACGCGTGGTTTGCCAAAACATACCCAACCCCAGCCTTGCTAAAAGTGAAAACGGGGCCGAAGCCCCGTTTCAAAACCAAAAATCCAAATACGACGATCAAGCGGCGGTGGGCGCCGGATCAGGCTGAACCGCAGGCGGTGTACCGCCGCCACTGCCACCACCGGAGGGAGGCGTGCGCGGTGACCAGTCTTTGGAGGCCACTGGCTCCAGCCCGGCCATGATTGCATTTAGCTGCTCCATGTCGATGGTTTCCCATTCAAGCAAGGCCTTGGCCATTGCGTGCATCTTGTCGCTGTTTTCCTCAATCAAGCGGCGCGCCAGGTTGTACTGCTCATCAATAATGCGGCGCACTTCAGCATCCACTTTTTGCATTGTCGACTCGCTCATATTGGTCGTCTTGGTCACGGAACGGCCCAAAAACACTTCGCCTTCATTTTCTGCGTAGACCATCGGGCCCAGGGCGGTCGTCATACCGTAACGCATCACCATGTCACGAGCAATCGAGGTGGCTCGCTCGAAATCATTGCTCGCACCGGTCGTCATTTGGTGCATGAAGACTTCTTCAGCAATACGGCCACCGAACAACATGCTGATTTGGTTCAGCATATATTCACTGTCGTAGCTGTAGCGGTCTTTTTCAGGCAGACTCATGGTCACGCCCAAGGCGCGTCCACGCGGAATGATAGTAACTTTATGCACCGGATCGCACTTAGGCAGCAACTTGCCAATCAAGGCGTGTCCAGCCTCGTGGTAGGCCGTATTGCGGCGCTCCTCTTCGGGCATGACCATGCTTTTACGCTCGGGTCCCATTAAGATTTTGTCTTTGGCTTTTTCAAAGTCCTGCATTTCCACCACACGGGCGTTGCGACGCGCAGCCATCAAGGCAGCCTCGTTACACAGGTTGGCCAAATCAGCGCCGCTCATGCCGGGCGTGCCGCGGGCAATCACACCAGGGTTCATATCCTGACCGATTGGGATTTTGCGCATATGCACAGCCAAAATCTGCTCACGGCCACGGATGTCGGGCAACGTGACATACACCTGGCGGTCAAACCGGCCTGGACGCAACAAAGCTGCATCCAAAATGTCAGGTCGGTTAGTGGCAGCAACTACGATCACGCCCACATTGGTTTCGAAACCATCCATCTCAACCAGCATCTGGTTCAGGGTTTGCTCGCGCTCATCATTGCCACCGCCTAAACCCGCACCCCGCTGGCGACCAACAGCATCAATTTCGTCAATAAAAATGATGCAAGGCGCATTTTTCTTGGCGTTGTCGAACATGTCGCGCACCCGAGAGGCACCGACACCCACAAACATTTCCACAAAATCAGAACCCGAAATGCTAAAGAAAGGCACCTTGGCCTCGCCGGCAATGCTCTTGGCAAGCAAAGTTTTGCCCGTGCCGGGCGGTCCGACCAGTAACAAGCCGCGAGGAATGCGGCCACCGAGTTTTTGGAATTTTGAAGGATCCTTCAAGAAGTCCACAACTTCTTTGACCTCTTCTTTGGCTTCATCGCAACCGGCCACATCAGCAAAAGTCACAGGGTTGGTGTTTTCGTCCAGCAAACGCGCCTTGCTCTTGCCAAAGCTAAAAGCGCCGCCTTTTCCGCCACCCTGCATTTGCCGCATGAAGTAAACCCACACGCCAATCAGCAGCAGCATGGGGCCCCAGCTCACCAACAAGGTCATCAACAATGAACCTTCTTCTCGGGGTTTGACATCAAACTTCACGCCATTGGCGATCAGGTCGCCCACCAAGCCGCGATCCAAATAGGTGGCAGTGGTGCGCAGGCGACGATCGTCGTTGGTGGTCGCCACAATTTCAGTGCCGCCCTGACCTTCTTGAATGGTCGCGCTCTTGATGTGGTTCGCACGAACCTCTTCCAAAAAGTCGGAATAGCCAACATAGCCGGCACCGGAGGCGGATCGGGTGTCGAACTGTTTAAACACGGTGAAAAGCACCATGGCGATCACCAGCCAAACAGCAATCTTAGAAAACCACTGGTTATTCAAGCAGGACTCCAGTCACAAAAACTTCAAATTGATACGCCATTTTAGGCTTCGCTCCTGCCCGTCAGGGCATCATTTTTGCGCTAAGCCTTAAAAACACAGGGAAATGGCAAAAATAATTACCCCCCAGACTTCACTTGGGCTCAATCTGCTTGAGTTCAATGCCGACCAAAAAAGTCTCTGACGATTTGTCGCGCGAGGCCTTGGGCTTGATTGGCTTGACCAACTTAAACGTCTCTTTGAACAACTGGACCAAAGGGCTATAGCTGCCGCCGTGGAACAGCTTTACCACCAATGCCCCTTGGGGCTTCATGTGAGCCTTGGAGAACTCCACCGCCAACTCCACCAAGTGGGTGATGCGCGCAGCGTCTGCCGACGCAATGCCAGACAAATTGGGCGCCATGTCCGACACCACCACATCAGCCTTACGACCTGCCATCAGGGCCTCAAGCTGGTCCAGGACCTCTCCTTCACGAAAGTCTCCTTGCAGAAATTGCACCCCTTCAATCGGGTCCATTGCCAGCAGGTCCAGCGCAATAATGGTGCCATTCAATGTGCCTGAAGCCGCACCTTGGGGCGACAGGCGCCGGCGTACATACTGGCTCCAGGCGCCAGGGGTTGAGCCCAAATCGACGACCAAATGTCCTGGTTTGATCAATCCAAGGCTTTCATCGATCTCTTTGAGTTTGTAGGCCGCGCGCGCCCGAAAGCCCTCTCGCTGGGCCAACTTGACGTAGGTGTCGTTGACGTGGTCGTTCAACCACGACTTATTGACTTTTTTACTTTTGGTTTTGACTTTCATATTCTCTCTTCCATGCGGGGATAATAGCGCTATGGCCCAAATTCAACTCACCATTGCCGAGCGCAAGGTTCATCGCGCTGATGCGCACCACTTATCCCCTGTCGTCATGATCGGAAATGGCGGCCTCACCGCCGCCGTGATCAAAGAAGCCGACTCGGCCCTGAACGCCCATGGACTGATCAAAATCCGTGTGTTGGGCGACGACCGCGCTGCTCGCGAGGCTATGTACCTCGACTTGGCCAACCAGCTCAGCGCGGCGCCGATTCAACACATTGGCAAACTTTTTGTCCTGTGGCGCCCGCAACCCGAGAAGGTCAAAACCCTGGACGAAGACCGCATGTCAGGTCCCCGTGACTTCAAGGTTTTGAAATACAGCTCACGCGGCGGTCAACGACCCGAAGTGAAAACCTTACGAGTATTGGGCAATCAGCGCCTGACGTCGGGCGGCCAAGTCAAGCGTGCCAAGGTCAAACTAAAATCCGTGAAAAAGCGCAATCAGGGCGCCTAAGATGCCGGTCGTCGTCTCGCCCGCATCGCCCACACAGCGCCACATCATCTGCATGAAGTGGGGCACCAAGTACGGCCCCGAGTATGTAAACAGGCTGTATGCGATGGTCAAACGTCATTTGACGGGTGACTTTCACATGGTCTGTTTGACAGACGATGCCCAAGGCATACGACCTGAAGTTAGCTGCATGCCGATTCCGGACTTGAATTTACCAACGGGCATTCCTGAGCGCGGCTGGACCAAGCTGGTAAGCTTTGCTGCCGATTTGCACGGGCTTAAAGGCACGGCCTTGTTTCTAGATGTCGATGTGGTGATAGTGGGCAGCCTGGATGTGTTCTTTGAGCAGCCAGGCGAGTTCCTCATCATTCACGATTACAAACGCCCATGGCGCATTACCGGCAATTCATCCGTCTACCGTTTTGAGCTGGGTGCGCACCCTGATGTATTGGATTACTTTCGCACCCATGTGGAAGAGATTCGCAAACAATTTCGCAACGAGCAAGCGTACCTGTCTGACTTTTTGCACAAGCAGGGAAAGCTCAGTTATTGGGATGCTTCATGGTGCCCCAGTTTCAAATACCACGGCATCCCTACCTGGCCGAGCAATTACTGGAAAGCGCCTTTCATTCCGAAAGATGCACGCATTGTGATTTTTCACGGGGAATGCAATCCGCCCGATGCTTTGGCCGGCAAGCGAAATCGGCGGTTTCGTTACATCCAGCCCGCAAGCTGGGTGGCCGAACATTGGCGCGAATAGTGTTTTTTTCCGTATCGCTTATTCGTATCGAATGGCCAAAATTTCGTAGCTCTTGGCGCCACCGGGTGCTTGGACCACGGCCATATCGCCCTCTTCCTTGCCAATTAAGGCACGAGCAATTGGGCTGCTGATGTTGACCAGGCCCAACTTTAAATCGGCCTCGTCCTCGCCCACGATTTGGTAAGTGACTTTTTCGCCTGAGCTTTCCTCTTCCAAGTCAACCGTGGCACCAAAGATTACCCGGCCGCCAGCGTCAACGGCCGCAGGGTCAATCACCTGAGCGGCAGACAATTTACCTTCCACCTCCTGAATACGCCCCTCAATAAAGCCCTGACGGTCTTTGGCGGCCTCATACTCAGCGTTCTCACTGAGGTCACCCTGGGCTCGCGCCTCGGCAATGGCACCGATCACCCAGGGGCGATCTACGGTTTTCAAACGATGCAACTCGGCTTTAAGAAGCTCAGAACCACGCTTGGTGATTGGAATGGTAGCCATCGTTATTTCTCCAAAAACAAACCGCCGGGCGTGATGCCTCGGCGGTAAAAACACAAATTCTCAAGTCACAATACGTTCAACGCGTGCATCGTAATGAGGGTCAAGCCCTCAATTGGGCATGCATTTCTTGGACCGAAATCACATCCAATTGGTCCATGTACTTCATACCCTCCACAGCCGCTTCAGCGCCGGCAATTGTGGTGAAGGTGGTGACTCGATTCAGCAAGGCCGAAGTGCGAATGTGACGTGAATCGGCGATCGCGTTGCGACGCTCTTCCACGGTGTTGATGACCAACACCACTTCGTTGTTCTTGATCATGTCCACGATGTGGGGGCGACCTTCGGTCACCTTGTTGACCGTGGCGCAGATCACGCCAGCGGCGTTGATGGCATTAGCCGTTCCCTTGGTGGCGATCAACATAAAGCCTTGCGCCACCAGTTGACGCGCCACTTCAATGGCGCGCGGCTTGTCGTTGTTTTTAACCGAAATGAAGACTTTGCCGGACGGCGTGCCGTCGGGCTTGGTTGCGCGTGGCAACTTGGTGCCGGCACCCAATTGGCTCTTCACAAAGGCTTCGCCAAAGGTCTTGCCCACGCCCATGACTTCGCCGGTGGACTTCATTTCGGGGCCGAGAATGGTGTCCACACCCGGAAACTTCACAAACGGGAACACCGCTTCTTTCACGCTGAAATAAGGCGGCGTGACTTCTTTGGAGATGCCTTGTGAGGCCAAGCTTTGACCAGCCATGCAGCGAGCTGCCACTTTGGCCAATTGAATGCCAGTGGCCTTAGAGACATAAGGTACGGTGCGCGAGGCGCGGGGGTTCACTTCGAGCACGTAGATGACATCTTTGCCGTCCACGTGCTGAATCGCAAACTGCACGTTCATCAAACCGATCACGTTCAAGGCACCAGCCATGGCCGCCGATTGACGCTTGAGCTCATTGACCGTTTCCGACGACAAGGAGTAAGGCGGCAAGGAGCAAGCCGAGTCACCGCTGTGAACGCCGGCTTGTTCGATGTGTTCCATCACACCGCCGATAAAGGTTTTGCCTTCGGGGTCGCGTATGCAGTCCACATCGCACTCGATGGCGTCATTCAAGAATCGGTCAAGCAAAACGGGTGAATCATGCGATACCTTGACGGCTTCGCGCATGTAGCGCTCCAAGTCGCGCTGTTCGTGCACGATTTCCATAGCGCGGCCGCCGAGAACGTAGCTGGGACGCACAACCAAGGGGTAACCTAAGGCTGAAGCTTTCTCCAAAGCCTCGGGTTCGGTACGAGCTGTGGCGTTGGGCGGTTGACGCAGACCCAGTTCTTGTAGCAGCTTTTGAAAACGTTCGCGATCTTCCGCCGCGTCGATCATGTCAGGACTCGTGCCGATGATGGGCACGCCAGCGGCTTCTAGATCGAGAGCCAGCTTCAAAGGCGTTTGACCACCGTATTGAACAATCACGCCGGTCGGCTTTTCTTTGTCTACGATTTCCAGCACGTCTTCCAAAGTGACGGGCTCGAAATACAAACGGTCCGAGGTGTCGTAGTCTGTCGACACGGTTTCGGGGTTACAGTTGACCATGATGGTTTCATAGCCATCTTCTCGCATGGCAAGAGCGGCGTGCACGCAACAATAGTCAAACTCGATACCTTGGCCAATGCGGTTCGGGCCGCCGCCAAGCACCATGATCTTTTTATTGTTGGTTGGTTCGGCTTCGCACTCACCGTCTCCGTTGCCTTCATAGCAAGAATACATGTAAGCAGTGTCGGTTGAGAACTCCGCCGCGCAGGTGTCCACACGCTTATAGACGGGACGAATGTTGAGTTCGTGACGACGCGCGCGCACCACATGCTCAGTAGTTTTAAGTAACTTGGCCAAGCGACGATCCGAGAAGCCTTTTTTCTTGAGCGCACGCAACTCTTCAGAAGTGATCACCTCCAGGCTTGTCGTTTCCAGTTCCAACTCGATCTTAACGATCTCTTCGATCTGCACCAAGAACCAAGGATCGATCTTGGTCAAGGCAAACACCTCGTCCACGCTCAAGCCCATTGCGAAGGCGTCACCCACATACCAAATCCGCTCAGGACCGGGCTCGCCCAGTTCTTTTTCCAGAACTTCGCGGTCTTGGGTTTTTTCGTTCATGCCGTCTACGCCAACTTCCAGGCCGCGCAGTGCTTTTTGGAACGACTCTTGGAAGGTGCGGCCCATGGCCATCACCTCACCCACCGACTTCATTTGGGTGGTCAAGCGGCTGTCGGCAGTCGGGAATTTTTCAAAGGCAAAACGTGGGATCTTGGTAACCACATAATCAATTGAGGGTTCGAACGATGCCGGTGTAGCTCCGCCCGTGATCTCGTTGCGCAATTCATCCAGCGTGTAGCCCACTGCCAGCTTGGCGGCGACTTTGGCAATCGGAAAGCCAGTAGCTTTGGAGGCCAGAGCCGAGGAGCGAGAGACGCGAGGGTTCATCTCAATCACGACCATGCGGCCATCGGCCGGGTTGATGGAAAACTGCACGTTTGAGCCGCCAGTGTCGACTCCAATTTCACGCAACACGGCCAAAGAGGCGTTTCGCAAAATTTGATATTCCTTGTCGGTCAAGGTCTGAGCGGGTGCCACGGTGATCGAGTCACCGGTATGAACGCCCATGGGATCCAAGTTTTCGATCGAGCATATGATGATGCAGTTGTCGGCTTTGTCGCGCACCACTTCCATCTCATACTCTTTCCAGCCCAAGAGCGACTCTTCAATTAGCAACTCGGTGGTGGGCGAAGCCTCCAGACCGCGCTTGCAAATCACTTCGAACTCTTCGGGGTTGTAGGCAATGCCGCCGCCAGTGCCGCCCAGGGTGAAGCTGGGGCGAATGACCGTTGGGAAACCCAAGGTCTTTTGCACTTCCCAGGCCTCTTCCATGCTGTGGGCAATGCCAGAGCGCGCAGAACCCAGCCCAATTTTAGTCATGGCGTCTTTGAACTTCAGACGGTCTTCGGCTTTGTCGATGGCTTCGGGCGTGGCGCCAATCAGCTCAACTTTGTATTTCTCTAGCACCCCGTTGTGCCACAAATCCAGTGCGCAGTTCAGCGCTGTTTGGCCGCCCATTGTGGGCAAAATCGCGTCTGGCCGCTCTTTGGCAATGATCTTCTCAACGGTTTGCCAAGTGATGGGTTCGATGTAGGTCACATCGGCCGTGGCCGGATCGGTCATGATCGTGGCAGGGTTGCTGTTGATCAAAATGACCTTGTAACCCTCTTCACGCAATGCTTTGCAGGCCTGTACGCCAGAGTAATCGAACTCACAGGCCTGACCAATGATGATCGGGCCTGCACCAATGATGAGAATGCTTTTAAGGTCGGTGCGCTTTGGCATTATTTGTTCTCCTGGGCCGAGGCCATCAATGCCGTAAAGCGGTCAAACAGGTACGCAATATCGTGAGGGCCGGGCGATGCTTCGGGGTGACCCTGAAAGCAGAACGCGGGCTTGTCCGTGCGGACCAGGCCCTGCAAGGTGCCGTCAAATAGCGACACATGAGTGGCGCGCAAATTGGCAGGCAAGGTTTTTTCATCAACCGCAAAACCGTGGTTTTGGCTGGTGATGGAGACACGCCCTGTGTCGATTTCTTTCACAGGATGGTTCGCGCCATGGTGGCCAAATTTCATCTTGAAGGTTTTGGCGCCGCTGGCCAAGGCCATGATTTGGTGACCCAAACAAATACCGAAAGTCGGTATACCGGTTTCAATCAGCTCGGCTGCAGCGGCAATAGCGTAGTCGCAAGGCTGTGGGTCACCAGGGCCATTGGACAAGAAAATGCCATCAGGTTTGTGCTTGAGCACTTCAGTGGCAGGCGTTTGAGCAGGCACTACGGTGACCTTGCAGCCACGCTGCGCCAACATGCGCAAAATGTTTTTCTTTACGCCAAAGTCATATGCGACCACGTGGAATCTCGGCACAGTTAAGCAGCCGTAACCTTGGCCCAAGATCCACTCTGTTTCAGTCCATTCATAGGCCTGCGTCACAGAAACTTTTTTCGCCAAATCGAGACCTGACATGCTTGGGGCGGCCTTGGCAGTGGCGACAGCCCGGTCGATCAGCGCTTGGGTGACTTGCTGACCTGGGGCCAAGCCCAAGATGGAGCCATTTTGCGCACCTTTAGTGCGCAAAATCCGGGTCAACTGGCGGGTGTCGATGTTGGCAATAGCCACCGTGCCGCTGTCTACCAAATAGGCAGAAAGGGTTTGGCTGGAGCGAAAGTTGCTGGCAATTAGAGGCAAGTCTTTGATGATCAGGCCTGCAGCATGGACTTTGTCGGCTTCGATGTCTTCCACGTTGACGCCGTAGTTGCCAATGTGCGGATACGTCAAAGTGACGATCTGCTGGCAGTAGCTGGGGTCAGTGAGGATTTCTTGGTAGCCGGTGAGCGAGGTGTTAAACACCACTTCACCGACAGTGGAGCCCGGGGCTCCGATCGAATTACCAATAAAGACTGTGCCGTCTGCGAGCGCCAATATGGCGGGCGGGAAGGTTCCCTGTAGAGACAAAAGCACTGGGTTCTCCGGAAATAGTTTCGGGTACGCCCCAGACGCTTGAAAGTGATACTCTCAGGGCGACTGCTTCAGTAGGGAGTTGGCTTGGCGGGCTGGTGCGTACGGGTTGATGCGGGAAAGCCTCTCATTATAGCTGCCCCGGCATCATTTTGGCTGACGCTCATTGACAAAATCAGCTTTTAAGGGCTTGCGAGCAAGGCCACCGAGGCACTAGCGTGCAGGCAAATAGCTGCCGCACTAGCAACATTCAACGACTCTTCGCCACCGGGCTGGGCAATGCGCACCTGCAACTGCGCCATTGACATGACCTCGTTGCAAACCCCCTGCCCTTCGTGACCCATGACCCATGCACAGACCGCAGGCAAACTCTGCTCGGCCCAAAGTTCGTGCAAATAAGGGCCTTGGTGCGAACTGGTGGTGAGCAGCGGCATGGCCAGTTGTGTCAAGACCTCTGGGGAGGCGCCTTCGATCAAATTCATGCCGAAGTGCGCCCCCATTCCAGCACGCAGCACCTTGGCAGACCACAAGGCTGCTGTACCGCGCATGGCCACCACTTGTTTGAAACCAAAGGCCGAGGCGCTGCGCAAAATCGCACCCACGTTTCCAGCGTCCTGTACCCGGTCAAGCACCACGGTGGGCTGGTTGGGCTGAATCAAGTTATCTGGCTTCCAGTCCAACACAAATCCCATTTGCGCTGGGGACTCCAAACCGCTCAGTGTTTGAAACAGGGCCTCGGACACGACAAACACTTGGTCGCAGACATCGCGCCAAGCCAAAGGTGAACTGTTCCAGAGCGTTTGGGTCACGATGACCTGCAAGGGTTTGACTCCCCGATCCAAGGCTGCACCGCACAGATGATCGCCCTCCAACCAAACTCGGCCCTGTTTGCGGTAAGCCGAAGGGTCTTGCGACAACCGACGAATGGTTTTGAGCAAGGGATTGTCTTTGGAGCTTATTTCAATCATCGCAAGACCTTGGCGACAGGGGCAAATGTGCGGCGGTGCAAAGGGGTGGCACCATGCGCAGTCAAGGCATCTATATGGGCCTGGGTACCGTAACCCTTGTGCTGATCAAAGCCATAGAGGGGGTAAGCTTGGTGCATATCGACACAAAGTCGGTCGCGATGCACTTTCGCCAAAATGGAAGCGGCAGAAATGGCGCTGACCTTGGCATCGCCTTGCACAATAGCTTCGGCCAAAATGTCCAGGCGCGGCAAGCGATTGCCATCCACCAGCACTTTTTGCGGCCTTAGTCGCAGCCCCTCCACGGCGCGCTGCATAGCAAGCATGGTGGCTTGCAAAATATTCAATTGATCGATCTCTTGGACCGAGGCTTGGGCGATTGAAAAGCACAAGGCCTTGGCGCGAATCTCGTCAAACAATTTTTCACGACGCTTAGCGGTGAGTTTTTTCGAATCTGCAAGGCCTTGAATGGGTTTTAAATCATCCAAAATCACGGCCGCAGCGACCACGGGGCCGGCCAAGGGGCCGCGACCAGCCTCATCGACGCCGGCCATCAGACCGGGCAGATCCCAAGCCAGCGAGGGCTGTTCAACGGGAAAGTACTTTTTGGATGGCATGGACAGCAAGTTGGGGGGTGTCACGTAGCAAGGAGTGGTGCAATTGCGTGAAACGTTGTTGAAGATGATCGATTTTCGCAGGCGAGGCCAGCCAGTGCAGGGTCGCATCGGCCAAATGCTGCGGCGTCGCAGCATCTTGCAGCAGCTCTGGGACGACAAACTCTTCGCACAAAATATTGGGCAAACCCACCCAAGGCTGCAGCTTTTGCCGGCGCATGGCTTGCCAACTCAACCAATTCATGTTGTAGGCGATCACCATGGGTTTTTTAAACAAGGCCGCTTCCAAAGTCGCCGTGCCGCTGGCAATCAAAGTCACATCACATGCCGCCAAGGCCAAATGCGACTGACCGCTCAGCACCTGAATGTGCTCTGTCATCTGCTGCGCAGCCACCATAGCGTCAAGGCGCGGTTTGAGTGCAGGCATGGCCGGCAAGACAAACTGCAAGTGAGGCTTCGCCGCGCGCATCAACTTCATCGCGTGAATGAAGCGCTCTGCCAAATATGTGATTTCTGACGCCCGGCTGCCCGGCAGCAAGGCCACCACAGGCCGCGCAGGATCCAGGCCCAGAGCGATTTTGGCCGCGGCGGTGTCAGTGTGCATGGGAATCGCCTGTGCAACGGGGTGCCCCACATAGGTGGCCTCAATCCCATGCGAAGCCAACAAGGCCACTTCAAA
The DNA here is from genome assembly GCA_947452725.1 of Comamonadaceae bacterium. Lineage (GTDB taxonomy): Bacteria > Pseudomonadota > Gammaproteobacteria > Burkholderiales > Burkholderiaceae_C > Limnohabitans_A. The sequence continues at coordinate 18,814 of CANGEG010000026.1, forward strand.
CGGAAAGATACACAGCACATGGTCGACGCTGTCGCGAATTTTGGCAATGCGATCAGCACGCCAAGCCCAAATTGAAGGACAGACGAAATGCACAGTGGGCACACCTTGAGCTTTCAAGGCCCGCTCCAAGTCCAAATTGAAATCAGGTGCATCCACGCCAATAAACACATCAGGTTTGTCGGCCAATAAGCGCTCACGCAACTGTTTTCGAATTCTTACAATTTCACGGTAATGCCGCAGCACTTCAACATAGCCTCGCACGGCCAGTTTTTCATAAGGCCACCAAGCTTCAAAACCGTGAGCGGCCATTTTCGGGCCACCAATACCAAAGGCCTGCGCTTGCGGCCAATGCGTAAATAGGCCTTGCAGCAGCAAGCCGCCTAGCAAATCGCCCGAGGGTTCGCCCGCCACCATAGCAAACAATAAAGACTCAAGCGACGGCGGTGAGGCTTGGTTGGCTACAAGCGGCGATGAAATCACAACGAGCTCAACGCACGATACCGCGCTGCGCAGACGTACCGGCCAAAAAGTCCAGCATCATCTGAATGTCTTGCTCCGCTTCTGGAAAGGTTTCGGCCAAAGCGTTGATGGCCACCTGAGACGCCTCCAGTGTAAGGTCTTGTCGATACAACGCCTTATGAATGGCCTTGACAGCAGCGATGCGGGAGACCGAAAAACCCCGACGCTTTAGCCCTTCAAAATTCATAGATCGCGCCTTGGCAGGTTGACCTTGGGCCATAACAAAGGGTGGCAGATCGGCAAACAAGAGCGAGTTCATGGCGGTGAAACTGTGAGCACCCAAACGGCAGAACTGGTGCACAACAGTAAAGCCGCCCAGAATGACCCAGTCGCCCACGATCACATGCCCAGCCAACTGGGTGTTGTTCGCAAAAATCGTGTGGTCTCCCACCTGGCAGTCATGCGCCAAATGAACGTAGGCCATGATCCAGTTGTCATTGCCCACGCGCGTGACCCCCAGATCGCCTGGCGAGCCGATGTTAAAAGTACAAAACTCGCGAATGGTGTTTCGGTCGCCAATCACCAACTCGCAGGGCTCACCAGCGTATTTTTTGTCTTGCGGTATGGCACCCAAAGAACTGAACTGGAAGATGTGGTTGTCGGCGCCAATGGTGGTATGGCCTTCGATCACGCAGTGACCGGCTACGGTAGTGCCCGGCCCAATCTTTACATGGGAGCCAATCAAACTGTATGGGCCAATCGAGGCGGTGCTGTCAATCTCAGCGCCGGGTGCAATGATGGCGGTGGAATGGATACGCGACATGCTGCCAGCGCCTTATGCAATCTTGCGCATGGTGCACATCAGCTCTGCTTCTACCGCCAATTCTTCACCCACTTTGGCGCGAGCTTTAAACTTAAAAATCCCCGCCTTCATGCGGCTTAATTCGACTTCCAGCGTGAGTTGGTCACCCGGCTCCACAGGGCGCTTGAAACGCGCGCCGTCAATGCCCGCAAAGTAGTACACGGTTTTATCGTCAGGCGTCTCGCCCAAAGTGTCAAAAGCCAAGAGCGCCGCAGCTTGTGCCAAGGCCTCCAGCATCAGCACCCCCGGCATAACTGGACGGTGCGGGAAATGGCCAGTGAAAAAAGGCTCGTTGATCGTGACGTTTTTTAGGGCACGAATGCGCACCCCTTTTTCAATCTCCAGCACGCGGTCGACCAGCAAGAACGGATAACGGTGCGGCAGTTGCTTGAGAATTTGGTGAATGTCCATCATGTTCATAGTTCCTTTTTATTTGAATTTTCCAAGGCCTTGAGCCTTTCTCGCAGGCGATAAAGTTGCTTGACGCTGGCCGCATTTTTTTCCCACTGGGCGTTCTCATCGATGGGAAAGAGTCCGGTGTACTGGCCGGGCTTGAGAATTGAGCGGGTAACGACCGAAGCGGCCGACACATGCACGCCATCGGACAAAGTCAAATGACCCAGTATCACAGCCCCACCACCCACGGTGCAATGAGCACCAATGCGCGCGCTGCCGGCCACACCGGCACAACCGGCCATGGCCGTGTGCGCGCCCACGTGGACGTTGTGACCGATCTGCACCAAATTGTCGAGCTTCACACCATCTTCTAGCACTGTGTCTTCCAAGGCTCCACGATCGACACAGCTGTTGGCACCAATCTCAACATCGTCGCCAATGCGCACGGCCCCAAGTTGTTCAATCTTTTCCCAAACGCCTTGGTGTTGTGCAAAACCAAAACCATCGGCGCCAATCACCACCCCGGAATGCAAAATACAGCGCGCGCCCACCACGCAGTCTTCACCCACCGTAACGCGGGATTTCAGGTGCGTTTGCGCACCAATGCGCGCGCCCCGCTCCACCACGCACAATGGGCCGATGATGGCGCTAGGGTCCACTTGCGCCGAGGGATCCACCACGGCGCTGGGGTGTATCCCGATCGCAGCAGCGTGGGGCAGACTGCGTTTCCACAAACGGGTGAGTCGGGCAAAATAGAGATAAGGATCGGGTGTGACGATGCAATCACCACGCGCGATGGCTTGAGCTTCAAAACCCGGCGCCACGATCACGCAGGCGGCTGAGCTGGACTGCAGCTGGGATTGGTATTTGGGGTGACTTAAAAAGCTAATCTGCTGTGCTGAAGCCGACTCCAGAGGCGCCAAGCCATCGATGCTCTTGTCAGGGTTGCCATGCAGCAATCCCCCCAGGGATTCAATGATTTGTCCTAGCCGCAGCACCACTTCAGTCAATCAAACCGGCGCGCTATTTACTTGGGGACAGAAGCGTTGAGCGCCTTGATCACTTTTTCAGTGATGTCGTGCTTGGGATTGATGTAGACAGCCTCCTGAAAGACCACGTCGTATTTTTCAGCTTCAGCTACTTGTTTGACGGCGCGGTTGGCGCGCTCAATCACCAATTGCTGCTCTTCATTCTTGCGGGTGTTCAGGTCTTCTTGAAACTCTCGGCGCTTGCGCTGAAACTCACGGTCTTGATCCAACAATTGTTTTTGCCGGGCAGCACGTTGGCTCTCAGACTGCGTCGGGGCTTCGCGTTCAAATTTCTCTGAGGCCGTTTTCAGCGTATTGCCAGTTTCGACCAATTCCTTTTCACGCCGAGAAAACTCTTGCTCTAATTTGGCTTGCGCCGCTTTGGCCGAGCTAGCTTCGCGGAAGATGCGGTCGGTGTTAACAAACCCGATTTTAAAATCTTGCGCATGAGCAGCAAAGGCAACACAAGTTGCCGCGATACCGACCCAAAGAGAATGACGAAGAGTTTTCATTAGAAAGAAGTTCCAATTTGGAATTGCAGATTTTGGATTTTATCCGTACTCTGTTTGCGAATAGGCACCGCGTATGAAAAACGCAAAGGCCCCATGGGTGAAATCCAACTCAGACCAATACCGGCAGAGGCACGCAGTGAATTGGCAGAAACCGTCTCATTTTCACCGAAAGCACTGCCCACATCAGTGAAAGCATAAAGGCGCAGCGTTTTATCGTTGCCTGCACCAGGGAACGGCGTATTCAACTCAGCATTGAATACCACTTTCTTGGACCCGCCCAAGTAGGCTCCACTGACCGGATCCGATGGCCCCAAAGTTGCCTGCTGGAAGCCGCGCACGCTTCCCAAGCCGCCAACGTAGAAGTTTTTAAAGATGGGATATGCACGGCCCGACAAGCCCTGACCCCAACCGACATCGGTATTGAAGGCCAATGTGTATTTTTTGGTCAATGGGTAGTACTGCTGAAACTGATAGCTGGAACGCACGTAGCGCACATCGCCGGTGAAGCTTACATCGGCATTGAAACGCTGCAAAGAGCCGCGCGTGGGTACCAAGGCGCTGTCCCGGGCGTCACGGGCCCAACCTGCCGACAAGGGCAACGACGTGCTGGTGTAGCCAAATTTCTGCGCAAAATCAATGTATGCATTAGGTAAGTTGGTGCCTGGATTGATGGACGTTTGCTCTGCATTCAGACCCAAAAAAACCGTGTCGCGCTCCGTAATCGGCACGCCAAAACGCACGCCAACGCCCTTATTGACCAAGCTGTATGAATTTAAATCCAACATATATGGCCGTGTGGTTCGCTGATACACGTCAAAAGTTCGCGAAACTCCATCGGGTGTGAAGAAAGGGTCGGTGGTGCTCACCACAAAGGTTTGGTTGTATCGACTGGTGTTGACGTTGATGCCTAAGTAATTGCCCGAGCCAAATGCATTGTCTTGTTGAATTCCAAAACTCAAGGTGACTTTTTCTGCCGAGGAAAAACCGGCGCCCAAAGAGATACTGCCCGTAGGTTTTTCAGCCACGGTCATGGTCAAATCCACCTGATCAGAGGTGCCGGCCACCTCTTGGGTCTCGACGTTCACATCCGTGAAATAACCCAAACGATCAACGCGGTCACGCGACAATTTGATTTTGTCCCCGTCGTACCAAGCCGACTCCAGTTGCCTGAATTGTCTCCGGATCACTTCATCGCGAGTTCGATTGTTGCCGGCCACCAGAATACGGCGGACATAAGCGCGACGCGAAGGTTCTGCCATCAGTACAAAACTGACCCGGTTGTTCACCCGGTCGACCACAGGACGCGGCTCCACCCGCGCAAATGCGTAGCCGAAGCGGCCAAAATAATCGGTAAACGCTTTGGTGGTTTCTGCCACCGTTTCGGAGTTATAGGGTTGCCCAACTCTCATTTTCACCAGGCTTTTAAATTCCTCTTCCTTGCCCAGGTAGTTGCCTTCGAGCTGTATGTCTGACACCACAAAGCGCTCACCTTCGGTGATGTTGATGGTCACGGCAATTTCTTGCTTATCTGGCGAAATTGCCACTTGGGTTGAATCGATGCGGAACTCAAGGTAACCCCGGGCCAAATAATAAGAGCGCAAAGACTCTAGATCGGCATTGAGCTTGGTGCGAGAATATCGGTCCGCCTTGGTGTACCAGCTCATCCAGCCACCGGTGTCCAAATTGAATTGATCTCGCAAGGTGCCTTCGTCAAAAGCCTTGTTACCTGTGATACGCATCTGCTTAATCTTGGCAGGACCACCCTCGGTCACAGTGAAGGTCAGTTTGACGCGATTGCGCTCAATCGGCGTAACGGTGGTCACCACTTCAGAGCCGTACAAGCTGCGGTTAATGTACTGACG
>CANGEG010000027.1 GCA_947452725.1 Comamonadaceae bacterium
GATGAACAGATTTTTTTTATACATCAATCATCCATTGCGTTCATTTTTTATCGATATCAATTGATTCAACAGCGGCGCGCAGGGTCGGCCAATCAAGAAAAGCTCTGCGCTCGTAATAAAGTGGTCGAACGTGTGGAGGTTGGTTTAACCGGAGTCTGTCCACGCTCTGTAGCTGTTGAACCCCGACGAACAGATAGTTGAAGCATGCAAAAGGGAACAACCCTAGCCAAGTTCGCCACTGAGATGGATAGGACAGACAGAGTCCGACATAACGAAGTCGATCCAACAAACCGATTGACTTGCGATCTACTGAACCATTCTCGGGTAATGGTGACTGCAGACGAAAAAAAGGGCCGTAACAGTTACGACCGTTGTACAGCGGATACTGCCAAATTTTGACGTGTCCATACCTCCCCCCCAGTAACCTAACCGCAACCGCATGCAATAAATCATGGTCAGGATGGCCGCCCTCCCAAGCTGGCACAAAACAAGTTTCGAGCGCGGGGTGTGCATCTGAGAATTGATAAAGCCACGTTGCCAACAGGTTTGTGCTTTTATGTAACTGGCCGTCCCCAATGCACAGTTGGCGGCCGACAAAATGAATGTTCTTTGTGGGAACGCCCAACTTTTGAAGCACAGCCTGCGACTCCGCCTCACGACGGTCTTCATTGGCAGTGGCGGCGCCATCCGTAACATAAACGCAACAAACCTGCCTGCCCTCACGCAGCTCTAGCTCAATCTGGGCAAAAACGCCAAACTCATCATCTTGGTGAGCGAAAAGGAATAGCGCCAGAGGGGCGCCTTTATCAATAAGCATCGAAATCAAGGAAATGCAAGAAAAATGCATCCTGCTCGATTGCAGCAAAACGCCCTGATAAGGAACGGTAAATCAAGTTCAGAGGCGAGGGTCGCCATTTTTTGGGAATGTCGACGAAGAACCTTTTGCGCTGCGCTGCAGCCGGCACGTGACCGATAAATAAACGCAATGGCGAAATAAAGGCGGCGGCATTACTTTCTAATGCGGTCACAGTAGACGGTGAATCGTTGATTTCCGCCACCGCCATGCATGCCCCGCCAAACAAAGAAGGTGCGAGAAATGTCGTTCGATCATGTTCCCTTCGGGAAATTAGCGGATTGGCTGGGGAAGCGCAACGCCAAGCCAAGGCCTGAGCACTCCAGGTTCGCCGAAACTGCAATGAAGTCAGCTTTGAAAAATCAATGCCAACAGGCCCAGCGCCCACCATCGCTTGCAAAGAGCCTACCAACTGAAAATTTAATTTACGTGTGAAACCCGGCGTGCTATTGGCATTCGCCACCCCATAAACGCAATCGAAACCCTGGGATGCGCCTGTGGCATAGGTGAGTTCGGCCAATTGCGTGAAAAGACCTTGGCCCTGATAGTCAGGATGGGTTGCAGTGTTGAGCGACAAGAGAACCCTCACCTCGTTGCCACCAATCTCAGCCCGTGCGGGAATACAGACGTAGTGGGCAACGAGTCGACCTCCGTCGCGAGCGTCAAATCCTACAACCTGACCATCAGGATTGCAGCGGTAAAGCCAATCCAAGTAATCGCGGGTGAATTTGCTCGTACGGGGAAAACATTTGGCGAAAAGACCAACGTAATCGGCATAAGCAGATTCATCACAGCGAACAGGCAATAAATCCATTAACGAAACACCCAATATTTACTCAACAAGAAACCATTGACGGCGACCAGTGGAAGCGAAAGCAATTTACCCAGCAGGGCAATGCCCGTCCATTCATGCAATAAAGACACCGCCATCAAAGTAATGAGGTAGTTGGCCAAAACCACCGCCATGAAACGCAAGAAAGCGCCATGCGAGTAAGCTGCTCCAAAAGTGATGCGCGTGTGAAGCAAAAAATTAACAGTCAATCCAGCTATAAAACCCAAGGTTGTAGCAGCTAAGTAATTCGCGCCAAACCAGATCAGCAACTGCATTAAACCAACATCAAGCACGGCACTGGTAATGCCCACTCCGACAAAAACAAAAAAACGGGGCGCGGTCATCAACTAGCTATTACCACAGCTCTTCGTCGCTTGTGAACTGGCCGCTTTGGAACAGATGAAACATCAAACGACACAAAAGCCAGAATCAATTGCAAGCCCATCAGCGCAGGCATTGCAGACAGCATCACGGTACCAGCTGGCGTCGGTACGCCAGCTTGGGCGGAATTGATCCAGTGGTAGCCTCCAAAAATCATGCCGAAGCAAAGAAATGCAAGCCCGATGGGTAATTCAAGGGACGCTAAAGACATGTCGCGCAGATAATAGTTGTAGAAAATCCGCTTCAAAAAGTTGCGGATATGTTTTACGAAAAACTCACCGACGACCTTGGATACATTGAGATTACTGACTTCGTCTGCATATTTCGCATCCATCGGAACATCAACAACCACAGCACGCAAAGTATTCAATCTGAAAAGCATGTCCGTTTCAAAAAAGTATCGATGGCTGATTTTTTTGAAAGGCAATCGGCCAGCCACATCGGCATGAATAGCCGTATATCCATTCGTGGGGTCAAAGAGATTCCAATATCCCGAAGACACCTTGCACATGAGTGAAAGCACGGCATTGCCAAAAAGACGGACTTTTGGCATTGAACGCACCATTTCTAAATCAAAAAAACGGTTGCCCTTCGCATAATCAGCCTCGCCATCGAGTAATGGACGGACAAAATCCATAATCAGGGCAGGATCCATTTGGCCGTCGCTGTCGATCTTGACGATAATGTCCATGCCATCTGCTATGGCCGCTTGGTAGCCCGTCATCACAGCCCCCCCCACGCCCTGATTTTCAAGGTGACTTATGACGATGACGCGCCGATCCTTGCAAACGTCCTCAACAAATTTCCCGGTGTTGTCTGGGCAGAAATCATCGATCACGTAAATTCGATGAACCTCAGGGCCAATTTCGCTAATCACACCAAAAATGTGATTTCTCGCCTTATAAGTCGGTATCACAACAGCGATTTTTAAACTAATCACCATACGGGTCGTCCGTCAAAAATTTACTCATGGAATAAGTATAACGGGCGTAGATATTAAAAGTTGAAATTTAGTCCATGAGCATTATTAAGTGCCTTTTTTCTCTTCGCTTCTCACTCAATTCACACCATCAAGGCCCAAAAGCCCCCGCCACTTCGGTAATGGCCTCCAAAGGTGACTTACCCGCCAGAGAGGCCAATCGCAAGCGCGCCATCAAATAAAGGTAACGCGCCTGAACCAGGTCACGCTGCGCCGCTGCCAGTTGTTGCTCGGCATTGAGAATATCCAGCGTCGTTCTGACGCCTGCCAATTTAGATTTGGTGGTGGACTGCACTAATTGCTTAGCCGAACGCGCCGCTTGCTCTAGGGCCAGCACCTTGAGCACGCCCTCGGTCACGCCGCGGTGCTCTTTGTGTATGCGTAAATTCAGGTCTCTTCGCGTGGCCTCCAAAGCCTCTTGCATGCGCGTTTTTTCTGCCACAGCTTGACGCACCTGTGAGCTCACATAGCCACCTTGAAAAATAGGCACCACCAACTGCACACCCACCGACGTGGTCACAAAACGTGAATTGAGCCGCGTCACGTTTTCGTTACCGCTGTCATTCCACTGCGCCACACCGTCCAGCACGGGCGAGTGCCCCGACTTGGCCTTAGAAATTTCCTTGTCCGCCGCGGCCACCCTGGCTTGCAAGGCCTGAATTTCGGGACTTTGGCTTTGCGCCTGCTCCAGCCATGATTCCAGAGGTGGCAAATCCGTAGGCAAACCGGCTAACCCAGCCAGGTTCAAGGCCGAAAGATTCTTGACCGGTTGATTGACCAAAATCTCCAGCTGGCGAAGGGTGTAGTCCCTGTTTTGACGCGCCTCGAGTTCGGAGGCTACGGCCATGTCCAGCCGAGCCTGGGCATCGTCAATGTCGGTTCGAGTGCCAGAGCCCCCTTTAAACGCCTTGTTGGCCGCATCCAGCAGGGATGTGTACTGCATTTTTTGCGCCAAAACCAGTTTCAACTGGTCTTCGGTCAATAACGCCTCCATGTAGGCACCGCCTACGCGCACGATCAACTCCTGCAGATCGCGCTGATGCGTCGCCTCGGCATCGGCCACCTGATCTTTGGCCTGCTCATATTGAAAATACCGCTGCGGATTGAACAAAGGCTGCCTGAGCGAGACCGTTTTGCCAAAGCTGTAGTACGTGCTGTTGGTGGTGGTTTCTTGACCCAGCACGTTGGGCGTGGTCGTGTTCAGGTCGTTGTAATTGCGCCCGACGTTGGCCTGCACCGAAGGCAAGAGCTGTGAGCGCGCTTGTGGCAAACGCTCACGGCCTGACTCCAGTGCGGCGCGTGAGGCGCGGATGGTCGAGTCCTGCTCCAACGCCATCTGGTAGGCCTCCAGCAAACTCATGCTGCTGGCCGCAGAGGCCACCAAAGACAAGGCTACAGCGAGACTGGTTTTGCGAAAGTGCGCTTTCATCACTCCTCCTTCATCGAGCTGGCCAACCGTTTGGTCAACGGATGGAGCAGGTACGTCAACATGGAGCGCTCACCCGTCTTGATCACCACCTCCGCAGGCATGCCCGGCTGCATTTGCCGTTGCCCCAGGGTTTTAAGCCCCTCAGGGGTCACTTCCAGGCGCGCCAAAAAGTACGCCATCTGCGGATTTTGCGGGTCCGCCAACAAATCTCCCGAAACCGACAACACCTTGCCAGACACCACCAACTGAGGCGAATGGGCAAACGAGTTAAAACGGATATCGGCTTGCAAACCGGCATGCACCTTGTCAATCAAGTGCGGAGGAATGCGCGTTTCAAGCAGCAAGGCCTGTTGATCCGGCACCACGTCCATCAACTTTTGCCCCGGCTGCACCACCGCGCCCACCGACTGCACCATCAAACCCATCACCTGACCTGCAGCGGGCGAGCGAATTTCAATCCGTTTCAAATCGTCTTTTTGTGCAGTGAACTTCTCGGCATCGGCTTGGACTTCACGGGCCACATCGGCCAGTTGCGACTCGATTTCCTTGCGGTACTCGGACTGACGCGACAAAGAGCGCTGGCTGGTTTCGGCCATCGCCCGTGCGGTGCGAATTGTGTTGCCATTCAAATCGGCCATGTTGGCCTGCACATCGGCCACCATGCGCTCTAACTCCATTTGACGGTTACGCGGTGCATACCCCTCGCTGACCAAGTCGCGCGTATTGCTCAACTCGTCTTTAAGCAAGGCCAGTTGTTGCTGGCGCTGTGTCATCATGGCCTGCGCGGCCTCGCGCTGAGCCTTCAAGCCCTCGATCGACTCTTGAAACACCTGCAAATCAGCATTTAAGCCCTGTTTGCGCGACTCAAACAACTGACGTTGATTGTTGACCTGTTGCGCCACAAATGGGTCATTGGCCACGGCACTGACCACCTCAGGCTGAAAGTCGATGCGGGCAGCGCCCGCTTGCTCGGCCTTTAAGCGGCTTTGCATGGCGCTGAGCCCCAAGTAGCGCTGACGAACCGATTCAAAGTTGGCTTTGCTCACCGCCTCATCCAAACGAATCAGCACCTGGCCCTCTTTGACCATATCGCCCTCGCGCACCAAAACTTCTTTGACGATACCGCCCGTCAGATGCTGAACTGCCTTGCGCTTGGTATCGATCGCGATCGTGCCTTGCGCAGGCACGCCTTCATCCAATGGTGCCAAGGCAGCCCACAGTAAAAAGCCACCAAAGCCAAGCCCCAAAACCCACATCGCCTTGCGCGCAATGCCTTGCGTATCGGCCGCAGCGCGCAGCGCATCCACCTCGCCGGGCTCACGAACCAATGCATCATCCACATTGGCTTTATTCAGAGAAAACAATTTTTGATTCAGCATCACAAACCCCAATAAATCTTATAAATTTCAACGCAACAACATCAAGCGCATCAAGCCGCTGTAGGTGCAACAGGTGCAACAGGTGCAACAGGTGCTGCTGGTGCAGCCACCTGGCGCTGTTGCTGCAAAGCGGCCAACACGCCGTCGCGGGGGCCACTGGCCACCAACTTGCCGTCTTGCATGATCACCAAACGGTCCGCCACCTTGACCACACCTGGGCGGTGACTGATCAAGACCACGGTCTTGCCGCTGCTCTTGAGGTGCACCACCGCATTCATCAACGCGTTTTCGCCGTCATCGTCCAAGTTGGCGTTTGGCTCGTCCAGCACCACCAGCACCGGGTTACCGTAGAGGGCCCGCGCCAGGCCAATGCGTTGGCGCTGACCGCCCGACAAAAAGGATCCGCCCTGCCCCACACGGCTGTCATAGCCCTGCGGAAAGCGCAAGATCATGTCGTGCAGCCCGGCGGCCTTGGCCGCCTCGATCACAAGGGCTGCATCGACTTTGCCAATGCGGGCAATGTTCTCGGCAATCGTGCCGTCAAACAACTCGATGTCTTGCGGCAAATAGCCCACATGCGCGCCCAGGCTCTCACGGGTCCACTGCACCATGGGCTGGCCGTCCAGCAAAATCTCACCCTGAAAATCAGACCAAATGCCCAGCATCGCGCGGGCCAAGGTGGACTTGCCCGACCCTGAGGGGCCCAACACCACGGTGACCGTGCCTGGCAGCACCGTGAAGCTCACACCGTCCACAATCGGCTTGTCGCGCCCCGGCACCCGCACCACCAAATCCTTCAACGTCAGTTGACCCAAAGGCACATCGTTCAAGGTCTTGTTATGGCGTGCGGTGCGAAAACTCAGTAACGCACGCAACCGCTCATACGACTCTTTGCTTGACAAAAAACCGGGCCAAGTTGCAACCATCAAATCAATGGGCGCTAAAGCGCGGGTCATCATCACGTTGGCGGCAATCATGGCGCCAGGACTGATCTCGCCGCGCACCACCAACCAGGCCCCCAAACCCAAGCTGAAAGACTGCTGGGCATAGCGGACAAACTTGCTGACCGCTGTAATCACACCCGACTGCTGATGCGCAGCCCCGCCTTGCAGCAAAGCCAGTTGCTGCTTAGTCCACCAGCGTTTGTACAAACTGCTTTGCATGCCCATGGCACTGAGCACTTCAAAATTGCGCAGCTTGGATTGCAAAAAATTCTGTGCATCGGACTGCACCTTAGCGGCAGCCATCTGGGTTTCTTTGACAGCTTTGTGGCCCACCACGGCAATGCCGCCCTGCACAAAGGCAAACACAATGGCCATCACGCCCAGCCACGGGTGCAGTAAAAACAAGACCGCCAGGTAAATTGGAATCCATGGCGCATCAAAAAAGGCAAACACCCCATTGCCTGTCATGAACTGGCGAAGCGATGTCAAATCGCTGAACGCTTTGGCCGGCGCCGTTTCTGCAGGGTTCAGATAGGACAGAAAACTGGCCTTGAACACCCGCTGACTCAACGCCTGGTCTAGCTTCACCCCGGTGCGCACCAGCAGCAATGAGCGCGCCCACTCGGCAAACGCCATCACGGCAAACAAAAACACCGTGATCAGTGAGACCACCAACAGCGTCAACTGACTTTGACTGACCATCACGCGGTCATAGACCTGCAGCATGTAGATCGTGGGGGTGAGCATGAGCAAGTTCACCACCATGCTCAAGGCCCCAACCGTCAAAAACTCACGTCGGAACGACCACAGCACCACGGACAGCTCATCATTGAGCATTGGATTTTTAAATTTCATCATAAACCTCATGCGCCTTGAGACGCTTCAGCGGTACCCGCTGCAGGTGCGCCAGCCATGGCAGGCGCCGCAGGCGCAGGCATTAACTTTTGCATTACTTCCGCTGTAGGACCAAACATCTGCTGCATTCCATCTTTGAGCAGCAACACAAAATCGGACACCGACAACACACTGGTCCGGTGAGTGATCACCACAAACGTTGTACCGCGTGCCTTCATGGTCACAATGGCCTTCGCTAAAGCGGCGTCGCCGGCTTCATCCAAACTGGAGTTGGGCTCATCAAGCACCACAAAGACAGGGTTACCGTACAGCGCCCGCGCCAACGCCACCCGCTGGCGTTGGCCGCCCGACAGCAGACCGCCATCACGCCCCACCGGCGTTTCATAGGCCTGGGGTAACGCCAAGATAAATTCATGCAAGCCCACCAAGCGTGCGGCCTCTTCAACTCGGGCCATATCGGGTTCACCAAAGCGGCAAATGTTGTCCGCCAAGGAGCCCTCAAAAAGCTCAACCCCCTGCGGCAAATACCCTAAATGCTGGCCCAACTCTTTTTTGTCCCAAGTGTGAACATCCACGCCGTCCAGTCGCACCTTGCCCACCATGGGCAACCAAATGCCCAGCAGCAAGCGCGCCAACGACGTCTTACCCGAAGCAGAAGGCCCCACCACCGCAAGCACCGCACCGGCGGGCAAACCAAACTGCAAGCCACGCAACACTGTTTGCTGCTGGCCGGGGGGGGCCGCCGTCAAACCCTCAACCTGCAACTGCCCTTTGGGCGCTGGCAAAGCCATGTTGTTGGGCTGCGCGGGCACGGCAGCGAGAAGCATCTCCAAACGACCCCAAGCCGCTTTCACACTGACCAAGGCGCTCCACTGCTGCACGATTTGCGTGAAGGGGCCCAACAAGCGCCCTCCCAGCACAGAGCCAATGATCATCATTGAGGCGCCGCCATTGAGTGAGTTGCTCAATAGCAAAAGAGCGCCCAGACCCAACAGCACCGAACTCATGAGTTGCTGCAGCAACTTAGACATCGCGTTCATGCTGCCCGCAGCCTCGGACGCCCGGGCTTGAAAACTCAACAATCCGTTTTGCTTGGTCTGCCAAACCCCCATCACCGCAGGCATCATGCCCATGGACTCCATCACCTGCGCGTTGCGAAGCGACGCCTCGGCATAGGTCTGCGCCTCTTGCCCCCGCTTTTGCGCTTCCAGCAAAGGCTTGCGCGAGACCTGCTGCGTCAACCACGCCACCACCGTCTGGGCAATCGCGCCCAGCACGCCAGCAGCCCCCAACCAAGGGTTGATGGCAAAAATCAGCACCACCGAGACCAAGGCGATCGGCATTTCAAACGCTGCGCTCAAGACCGGGTTGTAGAAGAACTCACGCACCAGTCGAAAGTCGTTTTGCACCATCATGGCGCTAGGGATCTGCTTTCTGAGCAACCCATCAAACATCGCCTTGTACAAACGGTCTGACATTTTGAGTTCAAACTGAATTCCGGCGCCCCACAGCAATTTGGAGCGCATTTTCTCAAGCACCTCCATCAAAGCATAGGCCCCCAACGTCACCACGGTCAGCATGAACAGCGTGACCAAATTGCGGCTGTTGACGACGCGGTCATACACCTCCAGCATGTACACCGTGGAGGTAAACCCCAGCAGGCCAATTACCAAACTGATACCGATGGCAGAACGCCAAACCGGTTTGAACTCCAGCAGCGCCAGGCGCAACTCAGACATGGAAGAATCCGGCTTCATGATGCAGCAACCTCTACAGAAACATATTTAGGAAATTGGGGTACAGGTAAACCCATGTCGACAGACGTCTCGTCAGGGACGTGCGTCTCATCGGCGAGCGGGGCCTGGATGGGCTCGTTCGATTCAAGCTGAAAAGAAAGCCTGAAAGTCTTGTCCAACTGCTCATCGAGCACGATCTCTTTCAACTTGGTACTGTCAAACAAGGCCAACTTGTCGGCCTCCAGCGTCAAATCAAAGCGAATTCGGCCATCCATGGTGAACAAGGACAATTGGTTGTGCTTGATACCCAAGGTATGACGGTCAAAGTAAACGGGGCAACTGTCGGCAAATTTGAGCAGCGGCAAAGGCAAGCCTGCGCGCTTGGTCAAGCTATAGGGGCTTGAGGGGTGCTGGTAAATCAGCCGAGCCATCTTGGAGACGGCATAAATGGCGTTGCAAACCATCTGCGAGCCCAACAAAGGGAACTTGAGCCGCAACGCGCGGTAATACAAATGATGCAAAGCCACCCTGTTCCAAACCTGGGTCTTCTGCACCAAAGGCGCCAACTCGTTACACACCTGTGCAAAAACCGCCCGCAACTCGCACAACCGAGCGTATTGCTCGGCAGAAGTGTTCAGCGGTACACGGATCAGAAAGTTCATATAGGACGAATTATACACATGTCCTATATGATATTTTTCACCACAGTGACATACCGCTCCCAACCTCTTGTGGAAAGCCTGCCCCCCCCCGAGGGGACAACTTAATTCACTTGCGAAGCCGAGGTGACGGTCACGTCCGTCAAAGGCACATCCGTAAAGCCGTTTTGCGTCCCTGTGGACTTGGCCGCAATAGCATCAATCACATCCATCCCTTGAATGACGGAGCCAAAAACGGCGTAGCCTGGGCTGGCCGCACTTTGGTAATCTAAAAACGTGTTGGCCACCAAATTAACAAAAAATTCCGACGTTGCCGAGTTAGGGTCATTCGTGCGCGCCATGGCCACAGTGCCACGCAGGTTGGACAACCCCTTGTTACTCTCCAGCGTGATCGGCGCCGACTGCCCCGCCTTTTTAACCAAGCCGGAGGTGTAACCACCGCCCTGGGCCACAAACCCTGCAATCACGCGGTGAAACAGGGTGTTGGCGTAATAGCCGCTGTGCACGTAACTCAAAAAGTTATTCACCGTGATCGGTGCGGCTGCGGGGTCTAGCTCCATGGTCACACTGCCGCTGCTTGTGACGAGCGTGACCTGCGGCTTAGGCACCGTCACGCTGGTTTGATACAACACATGGCCATTGGCATCCTTCACGGTCAAAGGCATCTCGCCCACCTGAGTCACCGTGCAATTGAAGGCCAGCAAACTGGTGGTGCTCGTCGACGAAAAACTTGGGCTGGAGCAAGCACCGCCAGACTCCACCGTCATGGTTGTGCGCAAGTCGTTGCCACCAATGTAGATCAATGCTGGGCGGCTGTATTGCAAAGTTTGCACCTTGAACGCCGTCACCACCGGTGGAAAGTCGTTACTTCCCCCGCCACCACAGGCATTGAGTAAAAGAAGCAAGCCAGCCGCTACGCCAGACTTAGCCGCAATGAAAAAATTACGAGTGAACATCAGAAAGTCAATAAATCAAGTAAGGAGTCAATGCATTGCACCGCCGCTCATTGGCAGCAAAGCAACCGACTGCACCATAGCATAAGAAAAAATTCGAAAGCGCACCTAGCCTTCCTTGCTCAGGGGGCAAATCGACCTGTACCTTTGAGCCTAAACAGTCTTGATCACCGCAACAGACGCCGCTGGCCTTGACGCCATGATCGGCAGCATCATGCCGCTGACCGCTTTGGTGGCGGCGTTAGACGCGTCTAGCAAAGTGTCGTGGCTCAGGTGGGCGTAGCGCTGGGTGGTTTTGATCTGGGTGTGGCCCAGCAAGCGCTGCACCTCATACAGGCTGCGGCCCGAGTTGACCAAAAAGCTGGCATACGAATGGCGCAAATCGTGAATGCGCACATCGGGTAAACCAGCATCTCGCCTGGCCGTGCTCCAAGAAAAGAAAATCGACACGTAAGGCTTGAGCGTCTTAGGGTTAGGAAACACCCAGGTGCATTGGAACCTGGGCACCGACTCCAGCAAACTGATCACCCCATCCGACATGGGCACAAACCGCGGCTGGCCCAGCTTGGTGGTGTGAATTCGCCACAGGCGGCGATCAAAATCAAAGTCCTCCCAACGCGAATCGAGCACCTCACGCTTGCGCGCGCCCGTCAAAATCAGCATCGGAATGATAAATTGAAGCATCGGGTTGTCCGACACCTTGCACTCTGCGTATAACCGCTGGGCCTCTTCAGGGGTAAGAAAGCGCTCTTTGAAGTTCTCTTCTTTCAGCAGCGGCACGTCAGTCGCGGGGTTCTTCTCGATGCCCGGCATGTCCCACTTTTTAGGCAACGAGAAAAGATAGCGCAGCAAAATCAGCAAACGGTTGCACGAGCCCGGTGCATGGGTGAGGCGGTGCCTGGCCATCAGACCCACCACATCAGCCTTGGTAATTTGGTCTAAATAACGACGGCCCCAAATGGGTTCAATGTGCTTGCGCAGCAACCCCCGGTCACACTCCCACGACTTTTTGTAACTCTCTACAAAAGGCAAGTAGTGATTTTGAATGAACTCACCCACCGTGGCAATCTGCTTAAGTTCTGCCTTGCCATCTATCGGGTCGATGCCCATGGCAATTTGATTGCGAAACTTGTCCGCCATCTGGCGCGCTTGGGTCAAAGTCAGATCCTTTGCATCCCCCAACTTGAGCTGCCTTGTGCGGGCGCGCCCATCCGTATAGCGCAAATAATAAGTGCGCCCACCCGATGCGCGAACCTCCAAAAAAAGCCCCTTGCATGAAGCATCAAATAAAACAACTTTGCGCACCCCCTCAGGACACGTAGACGCTTCCACATTTTGAGGAGTTAACTTGAGTACCGGCATTGGCATTCCTTAAATAGTAATAACTACTATATTTCTCTAATATTATCACAATTGCTATTTTGGTTCTCACAAATTGAGCCTGAATTTATGGCAAATCAGGCAAACAATCAACCTTTTCAATGCGGAAAAATGGGTCAGGCATGGGTCACCAAACCGCCAGTCAAGTTTCTAAGTTATTGATAACAAAGAATAAAACTAAATTACTCCTAGATTTAACAACGACCTCAGCAGCACAACTCGTGGGTTGGTTGTGGGTCGGCTTTAATTATGAATCGCATTTTAAAAAATAACAAGTCAAATCAACAACTTATAAAACCATTAAATATGTCACTCACTACTGGTGTGGACACCATTGTGGGTGGTGCTGGCAATGACAGCTTCAACTCTTCGATCGGCACGGGCGGCACTTTGAGCGTGTTGGACTCGTTGAACGGCGGCGCTGGCAATAACGTTTTGAACATCAACGACGTCAGCGGCGGCACTGCACTGCCAGGCGGCTTGACAGTGACTGGCATCCAAACAGTGAACTTGGCATCGGCTGGCGCAGCCACCATGAACTTTACTTCTGGCATTACAGGTCTGACCAACGTCAACGTGCCAATCTCCTCTGGCGCCGACAGCATCACTGTGGGTGCAGGTGTTGCTTCAAACATTGTGAACACCGCCGGTTCGGTTACTTTGGCTGGTGGCTCTACGCAAACAGTGACCACTGCGGGCGGTTACGCAGTGAGCGGTGCGACAGGCGCCATCAAAGTGACTGACACGGCTCAGGCGGCTGTGGCCTCCACCATCAACGGCGGATCCACCGTTCAGCTGACAACCACTACGGCCTCTACAGGGACCGTCACCGTGGGCGGCACCGTCAAGCCAACAGGCGCTGTCACCGTTGTAGAAAATCTGACGGGTACAGGTAACTTGACAGGCGGCGCAGTGAAAGTGACTGGCGGCACAACCGTAGATCTGACCATTAACGCGACACAAGCAACAGTCAACACCACGACAACCGCTGGTGCAGTGACTGTCACTGGCGGCGCAACCACAACTGCGGTGACTGTGACTGAAACCACGGCCGTTACAGCTGCGGCAAAAGTTGCAGGTATCGCCAACGGCGCGGTCACTGTGACTGATTCCAACTATGCCTCAACCACATCCGGCACCATCGCATCTGTGACGGCACGCGGCTACACCACACTGAACATCAATGACTCGGCATTGACAACACTGAGCTTGGCCAACGGCTCCAGCAACATCATCATTGACAACAGCGATGCAGTGACTTCCCCAGTCAAGACCCTGGGCCTGACGGCCAATGGCCTGACCGGTGGCACCTTGGACGATGCGGACGTCTACACAGCACTCAACGTCACCACGGCTACAGCCAACTCCACTTTGGCGAACATTACCTTTGGTGCAGCGAAGACATTGAGTGTTGCTGGCGATCATGTTTTGACTCTGTCCAGCGCTGCGGGCTTGAGTGCTTTGACAACCATCACCGTCACCGGCTCGGCTGGCTTGACTGCCAACACGGGTATCGCCGGAACTGTGACTAAGATTGATGCCTCTGCCACATCTGGAAACAACGCGGTCACTTTGAACCCTGCTGTGTCCACCTACTCTGGTGGCTCGGGTGTTGACACGGTCACAGTGTCTACTGCTGCGCCGACCAAGCTGATCACAGGCGGTGCAGGCATGGCAGATGAATTGGTGTTGAACCTGGCCGCTGGCACTTTGGCCAACCCATCAGGCAACGCTTTCATCGGCGGCTTTGAAACACTGGGCTTTGGCGCGGCGGCAACCGGCACATACAACGGTAGCGGCTTCACTACGGTTCATTTCGGCAGTGCAACCCTCACGGGCGCAGTGGTCGTGAACAACTTGGCTGCTGGAACTGCACTGTTGATCAATGCAGACCCAGGTCAAGATGTGACCTACACTTTGGCTGATGCAACAGGCAGCGCAGACTCTGTTAACTTAACCATCGGTAAAGTCGCTGTGGCCTCAACCGCACTGGCTGGCACGAACACCACCGTCTCTGGCATTGAAACCATCAACTTGACCGCTGCTGGCGACGGCACCGGCACCGATACAGTGAAACTGGTGGACACATCGGCCAAAGCTTTGACCATCTCGGGTGGTAGCGCTGTGACCGTGACCCTGGCTGGTGCAACTGCACTGGCAAGCGTGGATGCTTCGGCACAGAGCAAACTGGTGAACATCGCTGGCGTCGCTTTAGGTACATCTGGCGCTACAGTAACTGCAGGCGCTGGCGGTATCACCCTCGCCTTGGGTACGGGTGCAGACACCATCAATTTGACGGGTTCTTCCGTTGCAGTTGATACGGTCAAAGTGGCTGACGGCGCCTCGATCCCAGTGTCTTATGACACCATCACCGGCTTCAGCAACTTTGCAACCGGCACTGTGGCTGGCGATCTGTCAGACCACCTGGTGTTCACAACCAACGCGCCTGCTGCTTTGCATGCTGACGTGACTGTGGCTACCGCAGTTCCTACACCGCTTGATACACAAGTTGTGATCACGACCAACGTTAACTACACAAGCAAAAACGGCCTGATCACCTTCGGTGGATCTGGCCTGTCAGCGGCAACACTGCCTCAGCTGATTGGTGCTGCTGAATCGATTGCAGATAATTTTGGTATTGATCAAGTGGTGGCCTTCCAGTTCGGTAGCGACACTTACCTGGTTCACAGCCAACACGTTGCCATCGCCTCTTCTGCCCCAGGCAACGCGGCCGACTCCGTGGATCACGACAGCGTGATCAAACTGGTTGGCGTGACTGGCATTACGTCAATTGACGTCACCGGTGCAGCCGCAGGCACGCACGTTTTGATGGTTGCCTAATCAGGTCTTATTTCAGACAAATCGGCAACGGTTCGTCTGATATTGAGCCCCTTGGCCCCCGAGTTACATCGGGGGCTTTTTCATTTTCAACAGAAATATTTTCGGAGCTAGAACGTGAGCAATAACTGGAACGATGGTTATGTGACTGAAGTGCCTTACACATACGGGTATTACCGCGAGTTATCCCCATCGCTACAGCGATTTGCTTTGCTCATTCAAGGCTACGCACCACCGACGGAAGGTCCCTATTTAGAGTTGGGATTTGGCCAAGGCCTTTCTGCCTGCATTCACGCGGCAGCCACTGACTGCACAGTTTGGGGCACAGACTTCAACCCCACGCAAGCGGCCAATGCCCTAAGTTTGGCAAGCGCGTCAGGTTTGGATGTGCAGCTTTTTGACGATAATTTCGAACAACTGCTCGCACATCGCAGCCTCCCAGAGTTCGCTTTCATTGCCGCACATGGGATTTGGAGCTGGGTTTCAAATGAGGCCCGTCAACAGATCGTTGAGATCCTGCGCTGCAAATTGCGAGTGGGCGGCGCGGCGTACTTCAGTTACAACACCTTTCCTGGGTGGAGCGCGGCCTACTCGTTGCGACACTTATTGGCACTGCAGTCTGATGTGATGGGCAATACAGGTCAAGGCGTAGTTGAACGCCTGACCAACTCCGTTGCATTTGCCCAAGAGATTGCCACCAAAGGAGCGGCCTATTTCAAGTCCAACCCATTGGTCACGGATCGACTCAACAAGTTAACCGCCTACGACAAGCACTATCTGGCGCATGAATATTTCAACAAAAACTGGCAGCCCATGCATTTCTCCGAATTTGCAAACTGGCTTGAACCAGCCAAGTTGGAGTTTGCAGCTTCTGCACATCTCTTAGAACATGTGGATACGCTGAACCTGCTGCCCGAAGCTCAGGCAAAACTCAAAGAAATTGGCAATCCTGTCTTTCGCGAATCCGTCCGTGACTATTTTGTCAATCAGCAATTTCGAAGAGACATCTTTGTTCGTGGAAATGCAAAGTTAAGCTTACTGGAACAGCGTGAAGCGCTGCTTGAAATATCCGTCGCATTGCTGGTTCACCCCGATGAAATCAGTTACACCATCAGCGGTGTATTGGAAGTGACGATTCAAGAGGCCATTTACCGCCCCTTGCTTGAACTCTTTGCCACTCACAAGTTCAGACCCCACACACTGAAAGAGCTGGCGAGACACTTTCCAACGTTGTTGTGGGATCAACTCATGCAAGCCATCACCATTTTGATTGGCGCAGGACACATGCATCCAGTTCAGCGCGAAGACGTCATTAAAAGAGCGAAATCAAAATCCCAATCCCTCAACAAAGAAATTTGTCGCCGTGCACGAAGCAACGCAGAAATTGGTTTTCTGGCATCGCCAGTGATTGGCGCAGGCGTGAAAATGTCTCGCTTTGAGTTGATGTTTATGGCCAGCCGATATGCAGGAAATCACAAACCTCAGTCATGGGTAGAAGAGGCCTGGGCCACTTTGCAATCTCAAGGTCAAAAGCTGCTCAAAGAGGGCAAGGCGCTAGAGACACCAGAAGAAAATACAGCCGAACTTCAGGCACATGCTCAAAAATTCATGGCCCGTTTGCCCATTTTGATGGCCTTGCATGTGGCGTAACTGCTCACAGCGGGTATCGTGATCTCGCTTAGAATGCCAGCGTCGCCGGTTTAGCTCAGTTGGTAGAGCACCCGCCTTGTAAGCGGTAGGTCGTCAGTTCGAATCCGACAATCGGCACCAAGCTTCGCTGGCGCGAGGCTTTACATGATTTTTTAGCGCCTCATCAAGCCAACAAAGCCTGTCCAATCAGGCTGATCTGCAAATCCAGCGTAGAGACATCCGTCAGATGCGACACAGGCGTGATCACACTTTGAAGCGTAGTCAAATCCGTCGTACTCTGACTTAAAGTGTCGGTGTAGGTCTCGGCCACCGCAATCTCGTTGGCAAACTGTTTGGCCGTGTCACCCCAACTCGCATCGGTGTACGGGAGCTTGGCCACATTGCCAAAAAGTTGATAGATCACATCACCCACCGTCCAGCCAATCGCCATAGCGTCCTGAATGTCCTTGATGGCTTCGGCCTTATGAGCGGGCGTGGCACTGTCCTTGACGATGTTGTTGACCAACGCAGTAGCCAACTCCGCGCTACTCAATGAGGGGGCGTAAACGCCCGTGAACTGCGGCTTGGTCGTGAAAATATCCACGATCTGCTTGACACTCAGTCCATAGCGCCACGCCTCAGCAAGTTGATCCATATAGGTCACCCCAGGCGCAGCGCCGAAAGCGACGATAAAGAACTGATACAGCCCGGCAGGCAGATCCGCGTAGCTGCCGTGGGCGCTGGCCCCGATCATGACCGAGCGGTCTTTGAACTCAAGCTTCTCCACATTTGACAAGGCATCATCAAACCCATCGTTTGTCACATGCCATAGATAGTTTGCGTCCATCCAAATCCTGTAATCCTGACTCACTCCCGTGTACTGCACCGTGTCGAAACCCGTGCCCAGATCAATTTGGTTGTTGCCACTGCGAATATTCACACCCGAGAGCGTATCGTCACCCGCCCAAGTCTTGATCAGCGGGCTCTCAAGCCGGTCCGCGATCGTGAGGCTGCCTTGGTATGCGTCCCCAGACAGCACTGCAGTGGCCTCAAACAACTCCCAGTTGGTATCGGCTATGGACTGCGCCTGGGCACTGGCGGGGTAGTACAGCAGATCGTAAATACCGTCGCCATTGGCATCCAAAAATTGGCTCATGCCCGGTTTGTTCCAATAGTCTGGCGCTTTCGGAAACAAGGAGGGATCAAGATGGACGAAGACACCCGCACCCGTATTGAGGTAAACGTTAGACGCACCGCCCGTCACCTGCACAGGCTCCCAGCCCTGCTGCGCAATGTCAATCAGGCCGTCATTGTTGATGTCCAAGTAGGAATAGGCCCACGAATAAACGTGCTCTTGCATGCCAATGATCTTGATGGGCCATTTGTAGATCTGATCTTGCTGGACACCATAAAAGTCCATCTTCACCGCGTCACCGGTACTGGCCGTAAAGGCGCCTGTCACATTGTCTTTGTCTAGCGGGTACATGGACCTGGTTGCCATGACCACGGGGCCTGAATTGGGGAAAATCTCAAACGAGCCCGGCCTGAATAAATACTCCACCAACGAAAAATAAATGTCGCCATCAAAGCCCACTTGCCCTGTCACTGATTTGCCATCTAGCGTGAACTGCTTTGGCGCGTAATTGAAAGGGTTGCTCGCAGAGTTCACGCTCCATTGGCCCGCTGCATTTTGGTCCATCAAGGCCGCATAAGGCACCCTGAACGCGCCACCGGCCACATTGGCCAAAGGGTCAATGGCGTGAGAGCTGTCCGTGAGCATGGTGAAAATTCGGTTCACCTTGCCATCGGCCACAAATTGTGGCGGCACATTGAACGAAGAGTTGATTGGCGGCTGCGAAGAAACCGTCCACTTTTGCGTGCCCGCATCGTATTGAAAAGCCGGCAAACCATCCACCCACCCGGTGGGCGATGAGCCGTAGGTGATGCTTGAAGTGTAATAGCCTGTCTGACTGAACCATGCTTGGTAATTGCCGTTTACATTGATCAGTTGGGGCAAGTAATTCCAAGCCGCACGGCCGATGGTTTGCACGTCGTAAGTGCCATCGGGCTTGGACACAATGGCCGTGGGGTAACTGTTACCCGAAGTCAGCGTGCCCGCCCGCCCGTCGTCTCGGTTCAGCGCAAAGATGAAATCAGTCAAACCGTCCTGATTGATATCGCCAAAATCTGCACTGCCAGTGCCCCCCAACTGCCCCCCCAGAACCACCGCAGAAGCTGTATTGAATCGCGTGGCCGTGGTGTCCAAGTAAGTGCCATCTGGCTGGGACTCCAGCACGATCAACCGGTTGGGCGTTGGCAAGTCTGTGGCCATACCGCCAACGGGCACACGTTGCCAAAGCTGCGCCACTATGTCCATCATTCCATCGTGATTGAGATCCGGCGTCAAGATCGAATTGACTGCCACTGATGCCGAATTCCATCCAGCCCAGTGGTAATAACTGGACAAATCTGGAATGGCATTTCTCTTGAACTGGTAATAGCTCGTGTTGGCCATTTCAGGCGCCAACGCCCTGACTTGAACGGATTGGCCCGCGAACCGAATAGCCTCTATGTTGACCAACGTTTTGAGGCCCGAATCTGAGGCGTTGGCGTCTTTATTTGACAGCGTCAGTACACCATCCACGTACTGAATGTCGTAATTGGCAATGTCATAAAACATCGCCAATTCGTCCGTTCCGGCGCCGCCATCCAGAACATCGTCACCACTGTTCAGCGTAAATCTGTCTGCCAAATCACTGCCATAAATCTCGTCATTGAAACTGGAGCCCTGAACTTCGTGCACATTGACCAAGGTGTCCGTGCTCCCGTAGCCGTCTGCTGCCACGCCGGCTTGCAAGTTCACATACACGCCAGTGGGCGACTCGTGATAATCAACAATGCTGGCCCCCGTCAAGTCCGTGATCACGTCATTGCCTTCATCACCCTGAACAAAGGCATAACTGACGGTAATCAGGTCGTCGCCAGCACCAGAATAAATGCGTGAAAACTTCTCCAGTTTTAACGCAGCCTGATCAATGACGTCATTTGAATCCGTACCGTTATAGTTGTCAGGCATGCTGCGCGATTGCTTTAATGGTTATTTCGTGTAATTTTACGACTACGACTACGATCAAGACGGCCCCCCGCGCAAACTCAACTCTATTGCCTCATCTTTATTGGACACACATGCAAAAATCCATCCTACTGTGTATCGGACTGATTATTGGCCTTTTGTCTCAAGCTGCGGCCTGGGCTCAGGTGGTGAGCGTGGAGTTCAAAGACAAAGGTTTTTTGTTCAGCGATGCGCCCACACTCAACTTTGTCTGGGCTGCCAAGCAAGCCCGGGCAACCCTGATTTTTATACCCGGGGGCGAAGGTCGTCTGGCCCTGTCGCCAGATCGGAGCAATCTGGGCGGCTTTTATGCGGCCACCCTCAAACCCCTGAGCGACGACAACCTCACCAGTGGCGCCGTCAACGTGGTGGTGTTTGACTCCCCGGTGCTGCTGCCCTCAGGCACCGACTACCCCCGCTCCCGGCAGAGCGCAGAACACTTGCAGCGCATTGAAAGCGTTGCGCGCTACTTCAAAGAACGCTTCGGTTTGCCCGTTTGGATCATGGGGCACAGCAACGGCGCCGTCAGCATGACCGAGTTTTACAAAATGC
Organism: Comamonadaceae bacterium; assembly: GCA_947452725.1. Lineage (GTDB taxonomy): Bacteria > Pseudomonadota > Gammaproteobacteria > Burkholderiales > Burkholderiaceae_C > Limnohabitans_A. The sequence goes on from CANGEG010000027.1 coordinate 20,512, forward strand.
TGCAAAAAGCCCAAAAAGAAAACCTGGTTGAAGGGGCCATTTACAGCTCGGCCCGAAACGGCGCAGCTTTTAACGAGAACACCCGCCTGCCTATTTTATTTTTAGCGCACGAGCGCGATGGCTGTGAGAAATCCCAACCCGCCAAATCAAAAGCTCATTTTGAGCAACAATCAAAATCCAACCCAATCCAACCAGAGTACCTGCTGATTAAAGGCGGCGAAGCGCAAGCGCAAAACCCCTGCACCTCTGGGTTTCACATGTTTTACGGCGCCGGCAAAGAGGCCTACTCGGCCATTGACCAGTTCATCGCCCTTCATACGCCAGCCCAACCGGCCCCAGCCAAACCCTAACTTGGGATCGTGGGGGAATACAGTTCGAGCTGCCGCTCACTCAAATATCGTCCGAGCGGTATTTTTTGAATCTAACTGCCACCGTTGCAATATTGATTTCCCGAAATAGAAATCAATACCCTGATGACGCCTATCGACACACTGTGCGGACTTGGCCTTGCCGACCCGCGGGGTGCGCAAGCCATGCAGCCTGACGAGGCCCTAGATGGCTTCGTCGCTGTCGGCGGGAGTGGGCGGTGGACGGTGGATGGCGGATGGCGGATGGCGGATGGAAGGCGCTCGCTTGGTTGTGGCGTGGAGACAGGCAAATCCATGCTGCGGTTAGCCAACGACCTTGGGTGTGATGCACGCACTGAGCGACTCGTTGGCCGTGAAGTTTGGTAAGCCCCAAAAAACGTGACTTTGAACTCTCGCGAATATCTGCGGTGCTTTCGGCGGATCGAATGTTTTTGGCTCTCTGAAAGGCTATGCGGCTATGCAGCTTTGAGGCTTTGTGCACTGCGCACACAATCCGATTTGTGGACACAGTCTTGATAGGCGCCGTCAATCCCAACATGACGGTGCAGGACGGTGCAGGACGGTGCAGGACGCTAGCCTTAGTTAGGTGTTGAAACTTGATGTTTTTCTTCTATTAATTAGGTGCGGCGGCTGGTCCAAATTCAAACTGCTGCGGCCAAGCTTGCTGCGGCGTGAGCCCGTGTTCACCCTACCCAGCCGTCACTGGCAAGTATGGTTCGCATGGCGGTAAGCTTGATCACGCTGTGGCCAAAGCTGCCGCCCACCGGGTTGGTGATTTCTAAGTAAAAGGTTTCGCTAGGCTCGGGCGTGGTGTCTCCCACGATTTCTACGGCAATGCAGGCCTGGTTCTCGCCCGGGTAAAGGTTGAGCGTGCCACTCACTGCCAAATAATCACTTCCTGCTAACGCCGTGCCATTGCGGGTGGCGTAGTCAACACTGAGTACTTGATTGGGGTCGGTGCGCATGCCCGAAAACTGCACCAAGAAATAGGCGTAGCTTGTGCCGCTGTCGCCTTCGGGCACTTGCAGCTTCACCTCTTCGGGCTTGGTGGGGGCGTTGGGGTAATGCGCTCTCAGGCTTTGGTCGATCCACTGCTGGTAAGCGCTGACGCGCTGCCAAGCGGCTATTTCGCCAAAGCTGCTGTTACTGAGGGTGTCGATATCAGGGGCCACACTGCCCAGACTGAGGTTGGCGGTGTAGGAGGCCACGCCGGCAATTTGGCCATTGAGAAATGCGGGCCCACCGCTGTCTCCGTGAGCAATAAAGCCCTCATCTAAACCCAAGCCAAGATCAGTGCGGTGGATCAGCCTGCCCAGCGCATCGTTGGTCGTGGTGCCATTGTCAAAGTCAGCCACCAATTGAGTGCCCGCCAGTGGCGTCCAGCCCATCACGCTGCTCAGATTGCTTTTAAGGGTGGCGACATCAGCGTCAAATTGGTTGGCCGCTTTGAGCTTGATGGGCGTACTGGTCGCGCTGCTGGTGGCGCCCGTATTGCCCGTGCCCATGGCGCCATAACCCACGAGCGTGAAGGGTTTGCCAATTTCATCGGTTTGCCGGTACAGGTCGTAGCGGTCCGCGCTTGTGGGCGGCGCGCTGGTCAGCCACACAATGGCCAGGTCGTTGTTGCTGTTGGTGTCGTAGCCAGGGTGGCGAAGGATTTGGGTCGAACTGATGCTTTGCGTTCCGGCGCTAGTTTCAAAAAACACTTGGGCTGTGCCGCTGGTATTGTCAAACAAATGCCCCGCGGTCAAAACGGCGCGCCCGTCAAACAGCAAAGAGCCCGTGGCGTAGTACCCCCCGTAGCTGACGCGCACAACCCCATCAAAGCCACTGCCAGTAGAGGTTCGGTATCGGGAGTTGGTGTAGCTGGCGGTGGTGGTAACCAAGTGAGTTCCGTCTGCAGTGGCAAGTTAGACATTGGAATTATCTCAGGCAACGAGCTTAAGCCAAAAAAAATCGAACTGGTTGGACCTACCGCAACTGGTGCCGATGGTGATGCGCGCCCCGAAAGCTTGCTGCGTTGGTTTACGTCAACCAACACACGGGTAGCCGCCGACACACCCAATTGGGCAGTCAGTGCCCGTGCTTGTTGAGCACTCAGTGATTTCTGTCATCCGCGCAAGACGTAACTATGCGCTACAGCAAGCGACAAAGTGAAGCGGGCAAGGCGCCGTTCGTGCGCAGTCGGGGCGACCGCTACGCCAATGCGCCGGTGGAATCGATGACCGGTCTGGCGGCACCAGATTTCTGCAATGACCCCGATGATGCGCCTAAACCGACTGCTGAGTTTTTCAAGTGCGCCGATCTGTATGGGGGCACGAAGTTTTAAGCCCGTGGCTGGCCAAAATCAGTTACTCTAAAAGAGCCAGTCAGGCGGCGCTTGGATGCGAATATGTTTGAAATCCTGCGCGCAAGAGGTAAAGGCCGGCCGATACGGCGATGAGACACCGAGAGCCTCGCTGCGTTTGAGTGAAAGGGCATGAGACGCCCTTGAAAGCGCTCTAAGCCGCAAGCCTAGGCGACTCAGTCAAAGGCACGAACATCCCACCTAGAGCGTTATTGACCGAATTGGTGGCATCAAGCAATGTCTCATGCGACAGGTGCGCGTAACGCTGCGTAGTTTTGATCTGGGTGTGGCCCAGCAGGCGCTGCACCTCATACAAGCTGCGCCCCGCATTGACCAGGAAGCTGGCGTACGAATGCCTTAAGTCGTGAATACGGACATCTGACAAACCCGCATGGCAACGGGCTGTATGCCAAGAAAAGTAAATGGACACATAAGGCTTGAGCGTTTTGGGATTGGGAAATGCCCAGGCGCAATTAAAGTGGGGGACAGATTTCAATAAGGAAATAGCACCACCGGACAGGGGCACGTGGCGAGGATGGCCCA
>CANGEG010000028.1 GCA_947452725.1 Comamonadaceae bacterium
CTCACTTTGGGGTCTCGCCATACCTATGACGTTAATGCAGGGGTGGGGGGGGGCATCAATGATCTGAGCTTTAATGTTCAAGGTGGACGCAAGGGCAGTGATGGTTTTTCTGCCATGAATCCTTTGATGAATGCCCGCGTCAATCCTGACAATGATGGCTATAGCAACGAATATGTGTCTGCCAAGTTAGATAAAAAAATAGATGCCGATTTCAATTTGGGTTTGCGCATGCAATCGAGCCGCGCCATAGCCAATTTCGACAGTGGCTCTGCCTATGCGGGCGATCGGCCTGGTGATCTAAATCTTTTAAACAGCCGAAATGACCAAGTCACGGTTTATGCCCGCAAAGCGCTAACGGATCAGTGGGTGTCGACATTTGATTTTTCTCATTCTTCTCTGGGTTACGAGAACAGTAAAAATAGCCTTTTACTCAGTGATGGCACGCTCAAAGGCTCACAGGATGCAATCCGGTGGTTCAATACACTTCAAGCCCGCGCAAATTCCAACTTGAGTTTTGGCATCGACAAGTCGACTGATTACTACAGCGCTGGTGGCGATTATGGCTATGAAATGCGCCGTGATAGTCGAGGCTATTTTGTCGGTTGGACAGAAAAAATAGACCGCTTAACCCTGCAACTCAATGCGAGGCGTGACCAAATAGAGTTGAGTCGTACGGACGACTATGGCAACTCCCGTATTGACCAAGCGACCAATTCAGGTTTGTTGGGCTTGGGTTATGCCTTGACGAAAGCCTGGCGTTTGACCGCCACCGCTTCAACGGGTTTTCGCGCGCCTACGGCTTATGAGATTTCAACCAACACCAAGGTGAAAGCTGAAAACTACCTTTCGAAAGAAGGTGGCGTCACCTACACCAACGAAGTCTTGTTGGCCCGCGTGGTGTACTTTAAAACTGAAACTCGTGATGCCATTGACTACGACAGCAGTTATCAAGCCGTAAATATTGGTCAAACCGAAAACCAAGGCGTAGAGGCTACGTTGAGGGCCGCGTGGATGGGCAACAGCTTCAAATTGTCGTTGGTTGACCAAGATCCGCGCAATATCACGTTGGCACAGCCGCTGGCGCGACGCGCCAAGAGGTATGGGGCATTGGATATTTCGCGCTCCTTGGCTGGCTATGAGTTGGGTGCAAAGTTGTATGCAGCCGGCGAACGCAAAGACAGTGCGTACTCTGACAACATGTTGGGCGGCTATTCGGTCTGGTCTTTGTATGCAAGTCGAAAAATCGACATGAACTGGACAGCACGCTTGAAGCTCGAAAACGCCTTTGATCACCTGTACCAACTGGCCAACGGTTACAACACCCCCGGCCGCGGGTTGTTTGCAACTTTGCAATACAGTCCAAAGTGATGAACCCGATTGCTCTTGGCCCCCAACGCATCGTTTGCCTCACCGAAGAGGCTACCGAGTGGTTGTACTTGTTGGGACAAGAGCAGCGCATCGTGGGTATTTCAGGCTACACGGTGCGTCCGCGCCGTGCACGCCAGGAAAAGCCCAAGGTGAGTGCTTTTCTAAGCGCCAAGATCGACAAGATCTTGGCGCTGGAGCCTGACTGCGTCTTCGGCTTCTCCGATTTGCAGGCCGACATTGCGGCCATGCTGATTCGCGCCGGCGTTCAGGTCACGATTTTCAATCAACGCAGTGTGGACGAGATTTTTGCCATGCTCTACCAAGTTGCGGCCATGGTGGGGCAGCCCGAAGCGGGGCTCGCCCAGTTGCAGGCGTGGCGTGCAGAACTTGACACCATTCGCCAGCAAGCGGCTAGTTTCAAACGCCGTCCCAAAGTGTTTTTTGAAGAATGGGACACGCCGCACATCAGTGGCATTCGCTGGGTGTCTGAGCTGATGGGCATCGCCGGTGGAGATGATATTTTTCCTGAATTGGCAGCCATGCCCTTGGGCAAAGATCGCATCATTGCCGATGGCCAGACTATTGTGGACCGTGCACCCGACATCATCATTGGATCGTGGTGCGGCAAAAAATTTCGCCCAGACACAGTAGCGGCTCGATCAGGCTGGCAAGACGTGCCCGCCGTTCGCACGGGGCAGATTTTTGAAATCAAGTCAGCCGACATTTTGCAACCTGGACCGGCGGCGCTGACCGATGGTGTGGCCCAGTTGCACCGCATCATGACGCAGTGGGAGGCCGAGCATGCTTAAAGTAGGCCGCTTGCTGCTGCTTGGTGCGTGTCTTTTCATGGCGTTCGCCTCAGGGCTGGCGCAAGCCGTCACAGTGCGCGACGACCGTCAACAAGAAGTCACGCTCAGCAATCCGCCCAGGCGCATTGTGAGTTTGTTGCCCTCCCTTACCGAAACTGTGTGCGCACTTGGGCAGTGCCACAAGCTGGTGGGCCTAGACCGTTATTCCAACTGGCCACCCGTCGTGCGCCAACTGCCGCGTCTGGGTGGCGGGCTGGACCCGAATATTGAAAGCGTGGTTGCGCAGCGACCTGATCTGGTGTTGATGGCCGCTTCCGCACGCGGCGCTGAGCGCTTGCAGGCCTTGGGTATCACAGTGTTGGTGTTGGAGCCGCGTACTCACGCCGATTTGCAGCGTGTGATCACGACACTGGCGCTGGCCCTAAGAGTGCCTGCGCCCGAAGGTGAGCGCTTGTGGCGTGAGATTAATGCCGGGGTTCAGTTGGCGGCTCAGTCGCTGCCAGCGCAGGCCAAAGGGCAAAAGGTGTATGTCGAAGTTAGTCCTGCGCCTTATGGCGCCAGCGAATCGTCCTTCATTGGCGAGACGCTGACACGCATGGGCTTGCGCAATATCTTATCCGGCAGTTTGGGGCCGTTTCCTAAAATCAACCCTGAGTTTGTAGTGCGCGCGCAGCCCGACATCATCATGGCTGGAGACAGCAGCCGCGCCAGCATGCTGCAGCGGCCCGGCTGGTCGCAGCTCAAAGTGATTCAATCCAACCAAGTGTGCGTCTTCACCTCAGAGGAGTCCGACATGCTCGTGCGCGCCGGCCCCCGCATGGCCGACGGTGCACGCTTGATGGCGCAGTGTATTGCGCGCAGCCAAGGCGGCAAGCCATGAGCAAGCTGCTCAATCCCAGGTTGCTCAGTTTGGTTTTGGTGGTTTTGGGCGCAACGGGCGTGGCCTTGGGCGGCGCCATGGGCAGCAGTGGCTGGGAGCCTTGGTGGCAGGCCTTACCTGACCCCGTGTCGTGGCAAATTTTCTGGGACATCCGGTTGCCCCGCTCGCTGGGCGCTTGGGTGGGTGGGGCTTTGCTGGGTTTGGCCGGTGCCTTGGCGCAGGGCTTGTTTCGCAATCCCTTGGCCGACCCATACCTGCTGGGCAGCGCCTCAGGCGCGTCTCTTGGGGTCGCTATCTATCTGAGTTTGTTTGGCGGCAGTACCTTGACCAGTGGCTGGTGGGTGCGCTTGGGGCTCACGGGTGCGGCCTTTATGGGCGCCGTGCTGGCCGTGGTGCTCACGTTGATGCTGGCGCGCGGGGTGCAGCAAACCTTGCGTTTGCTGCTGGCGGGCGTGATTGTGGGCGTGGTGTTGGGCGCTATCACCTCTTTTTTGAATTTGTGGCGGCCTGAGGTGTGGCAAGGCATGCAGGGCTTCATGCTGGGCTCCACCGGTTTTGTCGGGTGGTCCGCGTGCATACTCATGTGCGCGGTGTTGGGCTTATGCGCACTACTTGCTTTGCTGATGGCCCGCGTGCTCGATGCCTTGACCTTGGGCGAAAATACCGCGCTCAGTTTAGGTGTGCCCTTGGCGCCTGCGCGCATGCTGTTGGTGGCACTGATCGCATTGGCCACCGGCACCGCTGTGGCACAAATCGGCTTGATTGGATTTGTTGGCTTGGCTGCGCCGCACTTGGTGCGAGCAATGGTGCGAGCCACCCATGTCTGGTCGCTACTGTTGTCGACTTTGGCGGGCGGTTTGTTGCTTTTGCTGGCCGACCTGCTGGCTCGTGGGCTGATTGCGCCGCAAGAAATGCCGGTAGGTGTGCTCACCGCGGTGTTGGGCGGTGGTTATTTGTTGTTGCGCATGTCGCGTATGGACGCTACGGGAGGCCGCGCATGACCGCGGCATTGCAAGCCCAGCAGCTTCGGGTGCGCTTAGGTGAGCGCGAGGTTTTGCAGGGGTTGAACCTTTCGATTCCTTGTGGGCGCTGGACCTGCATTGTTGGGCCCAATGGCGCGGGCAAGTCCACCTTGCTCAAAGCGCTGGCAGGCTTGCTGCCGCTGTCTCAACAGGTTTCAGGTCAGCTGTATTGGCTCGGTCAGCCCTTGGCATCCATCAGTCGGCGCGCTCGTGCTCGGCAATTGTCTTGGCTGGGGCAGAGCGAATCGGCCTCAGACGATTTGCGCGTGTGGGACATCGCCATGCTGGGTCGCTTGCCGCACCAAGAGTGGCTGGCTGCGCCCTCGGTGCAAGACCATGCCATGGTCGAAGCCGCGCTCAAGGCCACGCAGGCCTGGGATTGGCGTGAACGTACGCTTGGCCAACTGTCGGGCGGTGAGCGTCAACGCGTTTTGCTGGCTCGTGCCTTGGCGGTGAACGCCCGCATCATGCTCATGGACGAACCTTTGTCTAACCTGGACCCACCGCATCAAGTGGACTGGCTGGAGCAAGTGCATTGCCTGCTGGACCAAGGCACCACGGTGGTTAGTGTGTTGCACGAAATCGGAATGGCCCTGCACGCTGACGACGTAGTTGTGATGAAGGCCGGGTGCGTGGTGCACCACGGCGCTTGCGCTGACAAAGTCACGCAACGCGCCATCGAAGCGGTGTTCGATCACCGCATTCGCATCGTTACTGTAGACGGGCAAAGCGTGGCTTTGCCGCGTTTGTGAAAGACTGCCTTGCAGATAGAACCTTCCCCCACCCTACACCATGACCCCCTCCAGCTGGCCGATCGCCGTGGACTACCGAACTTGCACACTGGCGAAGGAAAAGGCCAATGTTCGGCGCCCTTCGGTTTGTCTATGCGTGCCCACGGGCATAGCAAAGCCGCACGCAAATTTCAATTCATGAAAGTGCCCAGCGCCCGGTTTGGGGTGCACCGCTTGTTCGAGCAAATCGGTTTGCCCATCAAGGGGCTGGAAGATGGCTTCGGTTGGAAAATCCACGACGTGGAGAACTCGGCCCAGCTGGCCCGTGAAGGTTGGACAAAAGCCAAGGCATCGAGGTTGAGTGGAGACTCCTTTGGGGTGGTTTTGCATGAACTGACCAATTCCCTGATTGACGGTTGGTTGCCTTTGCGCGACATGCTTGATGCGCTTCGGGCACGCCCGCTGTCGGTGCATGTGTGCATCACAGGGCGGCGTTGTCCCGAAGAATTGATAGGGATGGCCGATACGGTGACCGAAATGCGAAAAATCAAATGTGCTTACGGGGCCGGTAGTCCCGTGCGGTGCGGCATTGAAGATTGAAAAGGATCGACATGAGCGCAAGTTGCATCATGGTGCTAGGCACCTCCAGCGGTGCCGGCAAGAGCTGGCTGACCACCGCGTTGTGCCGCCATTACTCGCGTCAAGGGCTGAAGGTCGCACCATTTAAAGCTCAGAACATGAGCAACAACGCGAGGGTTGTGGCCTGTGCAAGTGGACTGGGTGAGATCGGCAGTGCCCAATACTTTCAAGCGCTTGCAGCCCAGGCCGAGCCCGATGTGCGCATGAACCCCTTGCTGCTCAAGCCTGAAGCAGACACGCGCAGTCAGGTCGTGCTCTTGGGTCAAGTCAGCCAGAGTTTGAGCGATACCCCATGGCGGGGCCGAAGCGAAAAAGTCTGGCCGCAGATTGCTGCCGCACTGGACGAGCTGATCTTAGAAAACGACATTGTGGTGATTGAAGGCGCAGGCTCGCCTGCGGAAATTAATTTGATGGACAGCGACATCGTCAATTTACGAGTGGCACGGCATGCCAATGCCCAGTGCCTGCTGGTGACTGACATTGACAAGGGCGGCGCCTTCGCCCACTTGTATGGCACCTGGGCTTTGCTGCCTGTGCAAGACCAGCAGCGCATTCAAGGTTTTGTGTTGAACAAGTTTCGTGGCGATGCCAGCCTGTTGGCTCCAGCTCCCGAGATGCTGCAAGGCCTGACCGGTGTACCCACTGTGGCTGTGCTACCGATGTGGTGGCAACACGGCTTGCCCGAAGAAGACGGAATGTTTGACGAGCGCTCAAGGGCTAGTGCCAGTGGCGCCGTGACGAAAACCGTTGCCGTGATCGCGTACCCACGCATCAGCAACCTCGATGAATTTCAGCCTCTTCAAAACGTGCCCGGTGTGCGTCTTATCTGGGCGCGCAACCCGGCCGATTTGGCCGGTTTACAAGCTGCAGACTGGGTCATCTTACCGGGCAGCAAGCAAACCAGTGCCGATCTGGCGTGGTTGCGCCAACAGGGGCTGGACGCCGCCGTGGCACGGCACGCGGCACAGGGCGGCGCGCTGCTGGGCATTTGCGGCGGTTTGCAAATGCTGGGTGAGGCCCTGATTGACACGCATGGTGTTGACGGTAATGCGCCCGGGCTGGGCTTGTTGCCTTTGGTCACGCAGTTTGCGCAAGATAAAACCGTCAGCAAAACTGAGGTGCTGTTCGGTCCCGTGCAAGGCCTTTGGTCGGCCTTGAGCGGTGTGAAATTGGCGGGCTATGAAATCCACCACGGTCAAACCCAGGGCCACAGCGCCATGCTGGCTGGCGGTTCAGTGTTGCGCGAAGTGATCCCTGGTCTGGCTTGGCAAAACGGCGATGGACAGGTGTTGGGCACCTACTTGCATGGGTTGTTTGAAAGCCCCGCAGTGCTGCAAGCGCTGTTTGGTGCGCAGGTACCGACACTGGCGACAGTGTTTGAAGGCTTGGCTGATTTCATCGAGAACCACTTTGAGGCCGACTTCTTGAAGCGCTTGGCGGCGCCAGCGCGCCAGAACTGAATCTGGCCCTGCGCCGCTGTCTTTTTCGCGGCCGTCTCAGTTAGCAAGCGTCTCTGTAGTGGCGTGCCGTCTCAATGACCGCTGATGACAACCGGAATTTCTGTTGCTGGCGGCGTGTTGCGGCTGCGGCCACAGCGCACAATACCGTCGATCATGACCATGCCAATGCCAGGAATGTCTCCCAGCTCCACGCTTTGCAGCAGGGTTTTTCCGGCAGTGTGTTGCGCCCGGTCCATGAAAACGAAGTCAGCAGAGCGTCCAACTTCAATCAGTCCACAGTTGAGATTGCGTATGCGCGCCGTATTGCCAGTGGCAAAGCAAAACACCAATTCGGCGGGAATGTTGGCCAGGCTCGATAGTAGCGCGACCATGCGCAACATACCCAAGGGTTGTACGCCCGAGCCTGCAGGGCCGTCGGTGCCTAAGATCACGCGGTGTGGGCATTTGAGCTCCAGGGCGGCCTTGGCGGCTGCGATCGCCACGCGCTCGTTGCCGTTGTGAACGATCTCGATGGCGCGTGAGGACTTTTCGCACAACTCGCAAACATGGGCTTCTGGAAGCGAGGTGTGGCCGCCATTGATGTGTCCGATGACGTCGGCATCAGCTTCAAGCACCACGTCTTTATCGATCATGCCCGAACCCGGGATGGATGGGCCACCCGTGTGTATGGTGCTCTGAATGCCGTATTTCCGAGCCCAGGCCACCATTTCTTTGGCTTCATAGCCGGCTTTGACGGAGCCCAGTCCCACCTCGCCCAGCAAGCTCACGCCGGCCTCGGCCAGTTCTTTGAAGTCCTGCTCGCTCATGCCTTTTTCAATGATGGGTGCGCCCGCAATGACTTTGACGCCACCGGGACGAAAATTGTCAAAGGCGCGTTGCGCGGTGATGGCCAGCGCTTTAAGCCCCACGATGTCTTTGGGGCGTCCTGGTAGGTGCACTTCGCCGGCCGACACCATGGTGGTCACGCCGCCGTTCATGGTCGATTCAATCCAGCCTATTTGGTTTTGCCGTGGCGTCCAGTCTCCAAACACCGGGTGCACATGGCTGTCGATTAGGCCCGGGCAGACACAGGTTTGGCGGGCGTCAATGACTGTTTGCGCGCCTTCCAAGTCGCAATCCTTTTCACGGCCCACTGCAGTGATCAAGCCATTGTCAATGACGAGGGTGTCGGCTTGCAAGATCGGCTGATCAATGTCGCCCGAAAGTAACAAGCCGATGTTTTTAATAACGACTTTGCCGGATGAACCCGTGCTAGCGATGTCGGCCATGAGAATAATCCTTATTTATTGGGTTGGATAGCCGGGTTCACTACTCGGAACACGGTGTCGATAACAAACGATTTCCAATTCGCCACAGCTTGTGCGGCGTCGATGTTCTCGCCCAAAAAAGCTGTCAGGGTGTAGCGATTGGACATGTAGAAATAACCGGTGGCAGCAATCAACAGATAAACGTCACGCGCTGAAATATCTGCACGGAACACACCTTGCGATACGCCCGATTGCAAGATGTCTCCAATCACCGCGATAGCCGGCGAGGAGTAATCCTTTGCCCTGAGTGATTTGACGATGTGTTTGCCTTTGTGCAAGTTCTCGGTATTGAGGAGCGTCACAAATTCGGGGTGCGCACGGTAGTAGTCGAGAACAAAGTGCACCACTTGCTCAAGCGCCTTGATGGGTTGGCTTATATCTAACGCCAATTCAGCCTCTGCGTCATTCATGCGTCGGTAAATGGTTTCCAGTACTTCTATGAACAAGCCTTCCTTGCTGCCGAAGTAGTAGTAAATCATGCGGTCATAAGAATTAGCCAGGCGTGAAATTTTCTCCACGCTGCCCCCGTCATAGCCGTGCTGCGCAAACACCTTGATTGCAGCGCGCAAAATGCTTTCGCGCGTTTGTTGTGCACTGTGTTCGCGAACGCCCGCAGTGCGTTTGCCTAAGGGCTTGGCCAGGCGGGGTTTGGGTTGGCGTGCAGCGGTCACCATGAATTTATTTTTCGACGAATGCCCGTTCAATTACAAAATCACCAGGCTTGCTGGTGTTGCCTTCGATAAATCCCTGGGTCTCCAGTATCTGCTTGAGATCATGCAGCATGCCAGGACTGCCGCACAACATCACCCTGTCTTCTTTGGGGTTGAAGCGGGGCAGGCCCAAATCCGTGAATAGTTTGCCATTTTCAATCAGCGTCGTCACACGGCCCATGTTGTTGTAGGTCTCGCGGGTGACTGTGGGGTAGTAAAGCAGTTGCTGGCTGATCATCTCGCCCAGAAATTCATGCTGAGGCCATGTGTTGGCAATCTGGTCATGGAACGCCAGTTCCTCCACTTGGCGCACACCATGCACCAGCACGACACTTTCAAATTTGGCGTAGGTGTCGGGGTCGCGAATGATGCTCAGAAAGGGCGCTAAACCGGTCCCGGTAGACAGCAGATAAAGCCGCTTTCCAGGCGTCAGGTAATCGATGAGCAAGGTACCTGTTGGCTTTTTGCCGACGATCAGTGTGTCGCCCACCTGGATGTGCTGCAGTCGTGAGGTTAGCGGGCCGTCCTCCACTTTGATGCTTAGAAATTCAAGATGGTCTTCGTAATTGGGACTGGCAATGCTGTAGGCCCGCAGCAGCGGTTTGCCATCAATCCGCAAGCCAATCATGGTGAAGTGCCCATTGGAAAACCGCAAAGATGGATCGCGTGTAGTGGTGAAGGAAAACAGACGGTCCGTCCAGTGGTGCAAGCTCAGTACACGTTCTTCGTTGAAAGCACTCATGATCGATCAAGGTCGCGGTAACAGCTGTCAGGACCGATTCGGCATCTGCAGCAGGGATTGGGGAAAATAAGGTTGCACAGCAAAACAGGATGCGCTATATTTGTTTCAAATGTAGTGAATACAACATTTTTGTTTGGTGAATGCTACACAGATTGAACCCGCCGTGCAAGTGCGCACCTCGACTTTTTTGATACACGGACTTTGAGATGACGGAACACTCTAAAACCGATGGACTGCCCAGCATGGAGGCCCCCGCCTTGTCGCAGGTTCAAGAGCGTGCCAAATTGCGCAACGAGCGTATGAGTGGTGCCAAAGTCGAATGCAATGCCTGTCCAGTGTTGTGTCAAATTTCTGAGGGGCGTGTGGGCGCTTGCGACCGCTATGCCAATCGGGAAGGACTGCTGGTGCGCGTTGATCCCGTGGTTTTTCTGCGTCGAACCCTTGAGCATGATGAGCCAAAGTTGGTGCCGTTTGCGGCACGTGGTTGCGATCAAGGCGAGTCCTCGTGGGACGGCGACCTGCTCAATGCCGACCAGGTTTTTGTCACCGGTGTGGGCTCGTCCACCACCTACCCCGACTACAAGCCTGCCCCCTTTATTGTGGCCTCGCAGGTGAAGGGCGTGGACATGGTGACCGTTGTGACCGAGGGCATTTTCAGTTACTGCAGCTTCAAGGTGAAGATCGACACGGACCGATTTTTGGGGGCTGAGCAGGCCAACGTGCGCATGAAGGGCGAGGTGGTGGGGCACGTGACCACCGCCGAATACGGTTCTCAAATGTTATCGCTGGGCGGCGTGCATCACCTGACCGGTGGTAGCAAAAAAGAAGGCCGTATCACGGTGGAGATGATGCAGGCCTTGGGCAATAAGCAGGCCGTAGAGTTGACCATCGACGGCGGTGCGCAGTTGGTGATTCAGGCTGGGCGTGCACCGATCGTCAACGGAGTTGAAGAGCAGCGCATGCGGGTGGGCTGTGGCTCGGCCGTGGTGGGGATTTTTGCCCGCCAATTTTTAGGGTTGGTGGACGAAGTGGTGGTCTTAGACGACCACATCACCGGTGTTTTGACTGAGCACCAAGCGGGTCGTTGCCTCGACATGAAGCCGTCAGGTATTGAAATGCGGGGTCGAAAATCCACGCCGGGGCGTTACTTTCAAGTGGCCAATCCGGGTAACGGCTGGGGCGGGACCGACATTGCCGATCCTTTGTCGATCATCGAGGGTTGGGATCCAGAAGTGGTATGGCCTGGCCTGCGTTTGCTGATGACCTCGACCACAGGTGAGCACGCCGCATGGTATGTGCTCAATGAACAACTGCACCCCGTAGCGCAAGACATGCCTTCGGCTGTACGTGCGATCGTGGACCGGATCGGTGAGAACTGTGAGCCATCGCTGTGCAGCGTGATGTTTCTCGGCGGCGCGGGGGGCAGCCTGCGCGCTGGCGTTACCGAAAATCCCGTGCTGTTGACACGCGCCATCAAGCAAGCCTTGGTCAACGTGACCTGCGGCGGCGCGCCGGCCTTTGTCTGGCCTGGCGGTGGCATTACGGTGATGTCGGACGTGCTGCGCATGCCCGACCACAGCTTTGGCACCGTGCCGACGCCGGCCATCATTGCGCCCATCGAATTCAGCATGCGCTTGGTCGACTATCAAGCTCTGGGCGGTCACATGGCGTATGTGCGCTCTCTGGTCGATGTACTGCGTCACGGCGCTTGGCATGAGGAGGGCGCCCCCACCGCATTGCAGTGGTCTGAGCAGCCCAGTGCGAACAACTGGCCACTCGGGCAAGCCCCGATGCTGGGTTGAGGCGCTCAGCGTGAGTGCTTCTCGTCACCGTTTGTCTGAGGGGCGCTGGCATTTTCAGCACGGTCCTATGGACATCGTTATTGGTGCCGAAGCTCAGGGCTCCAACGGCAAAGCGGCTTTAGCTTTGGCGCATGAGCAAGCCTGGGCGGGCTTTGCGCCGCTGTTGGCCGAACTCATGGATGAATGGCCCACGTTGCGTTTGCCTGTTCAGGCCGATCAACCGTGTCCGTTAAAGGGCGTGGTGGCGCGTCGCATGTGGCATGCTTGTTTGCCTTGGGCAGCTCACCAGTTCATCACGCCTATGGCTGCGGTGGCAGGCAGCGTGGCGCAAGAGATTTTAAAATTTTACGAGCGCGCAGGTGTAGCTCGGGCCTGGGTAAATAACGGCGGTGATATTGCGCTGCATTTGTCTCCAGGTCATTCGGTGCGGGTGGGCCTTTATGCCGATTTGGCACGTTTGCAAGTGCACGAGTTGATGCAGGGCTTGAACCTGGATGGTGCATTTGAAGTGAAGCACACCATGTCAGTGCGCGGCGTGGCCACGAGCGGTTGGCGCGGTCGCAGTTTTTCATTTGGTATTGCCGACAGCGTGACGGTACTCGCCGCCACGGCGGCGCAGGCTGACGCTGCGGCCAGCATTATTGCCAATGCAGTCAATGTGGACCATCCCGGTATCGTGCGCCAGGCGGCGCAGACTTTGCGCGATCACACCGATCTGGGCGATTTGCACGTCACGGTGAATGTGCCCGCCTTGTCAGCTGTCCTGGTCGACCAAGCCTTGCAAGCCGGTTTGCAGTGCGCGCGAGAATGCCAAATGCAAGGTGGGATCGCCGCTGCGGTGTTGGTGTGCCAAGGGCGAACCTTGCTATTGCCCATGACAGCCGCGAATGAAGCAGTATCCTTTCAAGAAGAAGATTTGGCTTTGGCCTGAGAAATGCTTATGGTGATGCAATGATTGAAGTACGACGCGTGTTTACCCAAGTGGAAGAAATTTTCCACGAGTTCGGGCCAGTGCCTGAACAACCCTTGTTGCGCGGCGCAATCGGCGCCGTGCTGACCAATCCCTACGCCGGCCGTTATGAAGCAAACATCTTGCCCATGATGGATGCGCTGCAAGACGTGGGCATTGACATGGCCCGCCGCTTGCTCGCTGCTATGGATGTTCCTGCAGAGCGCATTGCCACGTATGGTAAGGGGGCAATTGTGGGTGAGCGTGGCGAGTTAGAACATGGGGCGCTGTGGCATGTACCTGGCGGTTACGCTATGCGCGAGTTGCTGGGTTGGAAGGGTGACCGCGAAGCCTACAAGGCGGGCAAGGTTGACGACAAGCCCACGGGTCAAAGGGCCAATGCGTTATCCATCGTGCCTTCGACCAAAAAAGTTGGGCCACCCGGCGCCGCGCTGGATGTGCCACTGACCAACATCAACGCCTCATATGTGCGGGGACAGTTTGACGCCATGGAAGTGCGGGTGCCCGGTGCGCCGCTGCCCGATGAAATTGTTTTTATCCTCGCCATGTCCACCGGCTACCGCATCCATGCCAGGGTGGGTGGCTTGCGCGCCGAAGACATCAGCCAGTGGAATGGCTTGCGCTGAAATTCATTGACCTTATAGAACACCAAGAGAGCTAAGCGATGACTGCCCAAATTCGAAAAATCATTGTTCAAGTGGATGAAATTCACCTAGAGATGGGTCGTCCCATCTCGCCCCCCACGCGCCGCGCTTTGGCCATGGCCGTAATCGCTAATCCTTATGCCGGGCGTTACAGCGAAAATCTGGACGAGCTCATCGCCATCGGTGAAGAGCTGGGCGCACTGCTGGGGCAAAAATGTGTCAAAGCTTTGGGCATTGAGCCCGGCCAAGCGCAAAGCTATGGCAAAGCTGCCATCGTGGGTGAGTCTGGGGAGCTCGAGCATGCCGCTGCCATCTTGCATCCCAAACTTGGAGCCCCATTGCGCGCGGCAGTTGAAAAAGGTGCGGCGCTGGTGCCGTCTGCCAAAAAGCGCGGCGGCATGGGCACCTCCATCGATGTGCCCTTGGGTCACAAAGATGCCGCCTTTGTGCGCAGCCATTTTGATGCCATGGAGGCGCGCGTGAGTGATGCACCACGGGCGCAAGAAATTGTGGTCGCTGTTGTGGTAACCGACAGCGGTCGCCCTTTGCCGCGCATTGGCGGATTGCAAGTGCAAGAAATTCAAGGTCAGGACGGTTTGCGCTGAAACGCAAATCTTTTTTCAGTTTTAACCCACCCCAGGAGATCCTCCATGAAAGCAGTCAATACCCTTCGTCGCGCCATGGCGCTGGCGGCCCTGACATGGGCTGCCTTGCCCGCGCAGGCCCAAAACACCTTCAAGATCGGGGAGATCAACAGCTACAAAGCCCAGCCGGCTTTCTTGGAGCCCTACAAAAAGGGTATGGAGCTGGCCATAGACGAAATCAACGCCTCAGGTGGCTTGATGGGTAAAAAGTTTGAACTCATCACCCGTGACGACAATGCCAACCCAGGTGACGCAGTGCGCGTCGCTGAAGAGCTGCTCTCACGCGAAAAAATTGATGTGTTGACCGGCACCTTTTTGTCAAACACCGGCCTGGCCGTGGCGGACTTTGCCAAGCAGAAGAAAACTTTTTTCTTGGCGGGTGAGCCCCTGACAGACAAGCTTACCTGGCAAGGCGGCAACGCTTACACCTATCGCTTGCGTCCAGGCACTTACATGCAAGCGGCCATGCTGGTGCCTGAGGCTGCCAAGTTGAAGAAAAAGCGTTGGGCGGTGGTTTACCCCAACTACGAATACGGTCAGTCGGCCGCCGCCGCTTTCAAAGCCTTGCTCAAAACCGCGCAACCCGATGTCGAGTTTGTGGCTGAGCAGGCCCCGCCTTTGGGCAAGCTTGATGCGGGCAGCGTGGTGCAAGCCCTGGCTGACGCCAAACCCGATGCAATCTACAACGTCTTGTTCGGCGCCGATCTGTCCAAGTTTGTACGTGAAGGCAATACCCGTGGTTTGTTTCAAGGACGCGAAGTGGTCAGCATGTTGACCGGCGAGCCCGAATATCTGGATCCGCTCAAGGACGAAACTCCCACCGGATGGATTGTGACCGGTTACCCCTGGAGTTCGTACAACACCAACGAGCACAAAGCGTTCTTGCAGGCCTATCAAGCCAAGTTCAAAGACTATCCGCGTCTGGGCTCGGTAGTGGGCTATGTGATGATCAAATCAGTAATCGCTGGCGTCAGTAAAGCCCAAGGTGCAGACTCGGAAAAGCTGCGGGTGGCCTTTGCCGGGCTGCAAGTGGATACGCCTTTCGGCAAGATCACGTACCGTTCTGAAGACCACCAGTCCACCATGGGTGCTTTTGTGGGCCGTACCAAGAACGATGGCGGCAAAGGCGTGATGGTGGATGCACGTTACTTGGACGGCGCGCAGTATCAGCCTCCAGCAGCTGAAGTCAAAAAATCACGCTCGGCAGACTGACACTTTTGCATCTTTTATGTGACATAAACCCCTTTGGTCCTGACTCCAAGGGGGCTGTCATGGTCAGACTTTTTCACGAATTGATCCCTTCATGAGTTTCTCCGGATTTTTCGTTCAGCTCCTAAACGGGTTGGCAGCTGCTTCGTCACTGTTTTTTGTGGCAGCAGGTTTGTCGCTGATTTTTGGTGTTACGCGCATTGTGAATTTTGCACATGGCTCTTTTTTCATGTCCGGAATTTACATCGCCTACACCGTGGTGGACCGCTTGGCCGGCAGCATCGGTTTTTGGCCGTCCATTGCGCTAGCTGCACTGGCGGTCGGCGTTTTGGGCGCCTTGATCGAGATGCTGCTGCTTCGCCGCATTTATAAAGCGCCTGAGTTGTTCCAGTTGTTAGCGACATTTGCTTTGGTGCTGGTTCTTAAAGATGCAATGCTTTGGCTGTGGGGGCCCGAGGAGTTACTGGGGCCGCGTGCACCGGGACTGGCAGGCTCTGTTTCCATTTGGGGCCGACAATTTCCAATGTACGACTTATTTTTGATCGTGGCTGGCCCTGTGGTTTTGGCGCTGTTGTGGCTGTTGCTCACGCGCACCCGCTTGGGCACCTTGGTGCGGGCGGCCACGCAAGACCGCGAGATGGTTAGCGCTCTGGGCGTGAACCAAGCCTGGTTGTTTACGGCTGTATTTGCGCTGGGCGCGCTCTTGGCTGGTCTTGGCGGGGCGCTGCAATTGCCGCGTGAACCGGCCAATTTGGAAATGGACTTGAACATCATTGGCGCGGCCTTTGTGGTGGTGGTGGTGGGCGGCATGGGCTCGATTCCGGGCGCATATTTGGCCGCTTTATTGATCGCCGAAGTTAAAGCCGTATGTATTTGGTTGGGCATGGTCGATCTGTTTGGTATTTCGGTGTCTTTCTCCAAACTCACCTTGGTGGTGGACTTTGTGGTGATGGCTTTGGTGCTCGTGTGGCGGCCTTGGGGCTTGCTGGGTAAACCGCAGGCTCCCAGTCGTTATATGGGGTTGCGCGAAGAGCCGCTGCGCCCGGCCAGTAAGGCCTACCTGGTGGCCGCTGCGCTGCTGGGCTTGGTGTTCGTGTTCATGCCCTGGCTAACCGCCAGCTCGCCCTACACGACAGTGCTGTTGATCGATTTGTTGATTGCGGCCCTATTTGCGGCTAGTCTGCACTTCATCATGGGGCCAGCAGGCATGCACTCCTTCGGACATGCCGCTTACTTTGGCTTGGGCGCTTATGGTGCGGCGCTGTTGGTGCGTACGTTGGGGTTGTCCATGGAAGTGGCGCTGCTGGTGGCACCCCTGGTGGCGGCTTTGGGGGCGTTGGTGTTTGGCTGGTTTGCGGTGCGATTGTCCGGCGTGTATCTGGCTATGCTTACCTTGGCGTTTGCCCAGATCATCTGGGCTATCACCTTTCAATGGGACAGCTTCACCGGCGGCAGCAATGGCTTGACAGGTGTGTGGCCGTCTGAGCTCTTCAGCGATAAGCGCATGTACTACTGGCTCACTTTAGGTCTGGTGATTGCAGGTGTACTTTGGCTGCGCCGGGTCTTGTTTTCTCCATTTGGCTATGCACTGCGTGCCGGGCGTGATTCATTGCTTCGGGCTGATGCGATTGGTATCGATGTCAAGCGCATGCAATGGCTGGCCTTCATCTTGGCAGGAGGAGTGGCCGGTTTGTCCGGAGCACTTTATGCCTTTTCCAAGGGCAGCATCTCGCCCGAATCCATGAGCGTGGGTAAATCCGTAGATGGTTTAGTCATGGTACTTCTCGGCGGGATTCAAACTTTGGCCGGCCCGGTCGTGGGGGCCTTCAGTTTCACTTGGTTGCATGACGTGGTGGCGCGGAACACTGATTACTGGCGTGCCATGTTGGGTTCTGTTATTTTGATTTTGGTTCTCTTGTTTCCACAAGGTATTGCCGGATCTGCGCAGTTGTTATGGGATCGCTTGCGCCATAAAAATTTAACGCAAGAGGGAGCAAAGTTATGAGTCACCCACTCTTGCAAGTAAATAACTTGGGCAAGTCCTTTGGCGGGGTCAAGGCAGTGGATGGCATAAGCTTTGAGCTAGCCCAGGGCGAATTGCTGGCCTTGATCGGGCCCAACGGCGCAGGTAAGTCCACCACCTTCAATATGGTCAACGGCCAGTTACGAGCCGATCACGGCTCGATCAAATTGCAAGGCCAAGAGCTGGTGGGCTGCAAGCCCCGCGCCATCTGGCGCCAGGGCGTGGGCCGCACATTTCAAATTGCCGAAACCTTTGCCTCTCTCACCGTGGTCGAGAACGTGCAAATGGCTTTGCTTTCCCACGATGATCTGTTGATGTCGATGTGGCGGCGTGCCGCTGATCATCGCCGAGACGACGCTTTGGCCCTGTTGGCGCAAGTAGGGATGCAGTCACAGGCCGAGCGGCCTTGCAATGTGCTGGCTTATGGCGACGTCAAACGCGTGGAGTTGGCTATGGCCATGGCTAACAGCCCCAAGCTGTTGCTGATGGACGAGCCAACGGCCGGTATGGCGCCCAAAGAGCGCAATGATTTAATGGCGCTGACCAAAGAACTGGTTGTGCAACGCGGCATGGCCGTGCTGTTTACAGAGCATAGTATGGATGTGGTGTTTGCCTATGCAGACCGCATGATTGTGCTAGCGCGAGGCCGTTTGATTGCCCAGGGCAAACCATCGGAAATTCGCGATCACCCCAAGGTGCAGGAAGTCTATTTCGGCACTGGCAAGACTTTTGAGAAATCCCCCACATGAGCGACTCCGACATCCTGCTTGAAGCCAAGGGTTTAGCCGCTTGGTATGGCGCGGCCCAAATTTTGTATGACGTGGACTTGCAAGTGCGGCGCGGCGAAGTGGTCGCCCTGATGGGGCGCAACGGCGCGGGCAAGTCCACCACTCTTAAAGCCTTGATCGGCATGTTGGCGCGCAGGCGCGGACAGATATCCTTTATGGGCCATGACCTTTCGCGTAGCGAGCCGCACCAAGCGGCCCGTTTGGGCCTGGGTTTTGTGCCGGAAGATCGCCGCATTTTCACCGACCTCACTGTGATGGAAAATCTGGAGGTAGGGAAGCAAAAACTGCGTCAATGGCCTGATGGGATGGCGGCGCCGTATTGGACGCCGGAGCGTTTGTTTGAGCTTTTTCCGAACTTAGGTGAGATGCCCCAGCGCCCCGGGGGCAGCATGAGCGGCGGAGAGCAGCAAATGCTGACTGTGGCCCGCACACTTATGGGTAACCCTTTTTTGGTTCTACTTGACGAGCCCTCCGAGGGCGTGGCGCCGGTCATTGTGGAGCAAATGGTGCACATGATTTTGGCCCTCAAAGCCCAAGGCGTAAGCATTTTGCTGTCTGAACAAAATATGCATTTTGCAGAGCTGGTTTCGGACCGGGCCTATGTGCTTGAAAAAGGTCAGATCCGATATCACGCCAGCATGCACGAATTGGCCGCCAATGATGAAGTCCGACGCAATTACCTGAGCGTTTGAACTTTGGCGTGAGGTTTTTTTCAACCTGGAGTAGCACATGAGCACTATCGCCCGCAGACAATTTTTGACCACCGCTGTCGCCCTGTATGGCGCCACGGCTTTGCCCCCAGCTTGGGCGCAGGGCCGCATCCGTGCCAATGAGCACTCGGCGTTGATCGTCGTCGATGTGCAAAACTGTTTTGTGCCTGGTGGCACCTTGCCTGTTAATAACGGCCAAGAGGTGGTGCCGGTGATCAACCGCATCGCTCCTGTGTTTGACAACGTGGTGGTTACGCAGGACTGGCATACCCCGGGTCATGCATCATTTGCCAGCAGTTATCCCGGCAAAAAGCCTTTTGAAACTACTCACTTGAGTTACGGCCAACAGGTGCTTTGGCCCGATCACTGTGTGCAAGGCAGCGAAGATGCGGCTGTGCACAAAGACCTCAATGTCCCACAAGCTCAGGTGATTTTGCGCAAGGGCTTTCACAAGCATGTCGACAGTTACTCGGCCTTTGAGGAAGCCGACCGCAAAACTGCCACTGGGTTGACCGGCTACCTGAAGCAGCGCGGCATTCGAACGGTGTTTGTGACGGGGTTGGCAACCGATTTTTGTGTCGCCTGGACTGCACTGGACGCCAAACGACTGGGATTTGAAACCTACGTAATTGAAGATGCCTGCCGAGGTATCGACATCAACGGTTCTGTGGCTGCAGCGTGGAAGCAAATGCAAGCCAAGGGTGTTAAGCGCATCCAGTCTAGCGATTTGCTGTTGAGTTAATCAGCGCAAAGTATGCCTTCCTCCGTGGCCTTGCTAGTCAATCAAGTTTGGCGCGAATTACCGCAGGCTGCGGGCCGCGCCAACTTGCTGCAAGTTTTGCGCAACGACTTGCAACTAAATGGTCCTAAGTTTGGCTGCGGCCTGGGGGAATGTGGTGCCTGCACGGTGTGGGTCGATGGTGTGCCCGCAAGGGCTTGCGTAATTCCGGTCCGTGGTGTGACTGGGCGAGCTATAACCACGCTGGAGGGCCTGACACCAATGCACGGCGTGGCTGGAGAACTCCATCCTGTGCAACAAGCGTTTGTCGAAGCGCAAGCTGCGCAGTGTGGTTACTGCCTCAATGGCATGGTCATGATGGCGGCCGCCTTGCTTGCACGCGAGTCCAACCCCAGCGAGGCTGACGTGCGTCGAGAATTGTCGGGCAATTTATGTCGCTGTGGCACGCATGTGGAAATCGTTCAAGCCGTACTGTTGGCTGCAACGCGAATGCAAAAGTCAAACGAAGAGGTGCCGTCGTGATGAGGCGTGCCGAACAACCTAAGCGCCGCGAAGATTTTCATGTTGCGCAAGGGGTGTTGCTCATTAGCCGAGAGCCGCCGCCAGCGCCGCCGCCAGTTAAAGGTCAGCCCTTATCGGTGCCGGGCAATCCGGCGGAGGGGGTCGAAATTTTGCTGGCGGTCTGGGACGACGGGAGTGTCACTGCACTCAATGGGCATGTGGATCTGGGCACAGGCATTGGCACCGCCTTGTCGCAACTGGTGGCCGATGAACTGGATGTGGCCATGGCTGATGTGCACATGGTCCTGGGCAGCACCACGCTGGCTCCAAATCAAGGCGCCACGATTGCCAGTGCTTCGTTGCAAATTCATGCAGCGCCTTTGCGCGCCGCAGCCGCTCAGGCGCGGGCCTGGTTGCTGGCCCGTGCGGCGCTACAGCTGAACGTGTTAGCAGGCGATCTGCAAGTGCTCGATGGTATGGTGACAGTGAAAGCCGATCCGGCGCGTTATCGCAGCTACGCTGAGCTGCTCAAGGGCGAGCATGTGGCACTCACTTTGGCGGTCGCCACGCCACTCAAAGCCGCCAGTGAGCACCGGTTAATTGGCCAGTCGGTCGATCGGGTGGACATTCCGGCCAAAGTCTCGGGCGAGCAGATGTATGTGCACGATATGCGCGTGCCCGGTATGCTGCATGGCCGCGTGGTGCGTCCGCCCTATGCAGGGGCAGACCATGGCGACTTCATCGGCAACACGCTGGAGTCTGTGGACGAGTCGTCGATTGCGCACATTCCGGGAGTGCGTGCTGTGGTGGTGATACGCGACTTTGTGGGCGTTGTGGCTGAGCGCGAAGAGCAAGCAGAGCAAGCCATGCGCGAACTGCGTGTTCAGTGGAAAGACTGGCCCGGTCTGCCGCCCCTGGGCGACTTGCAGCAGGCGCTGCGCAACAACCCCTCAACCCAGCGCCGTTTGGTGGATGAAGGTGATGTGGACGGCGCCCTAGCGCAAGCTGCGCAGCGCTTGTCGCGCACCTATGTCTGGCCTTACCAGTTGCATGCCTCGATCGGACCGTCTTGCGCTTTGGCGCAATGGCATGGGCACGTAGTGCAAGGGGCACCAATTTTGACCGTATGGGCCGGCACGCAAAACCCGCATGTGCTGCGCGCGGACTTGGCCAAGCTGATGGAATTGAACGATACGGTGGTCGACGTGGTGCGCATGGAAGCGGCAGGTTGCTATGGCCGCAATGGCGCCGACGATGTGGCCGCCGATGCGGCGCTGCTGGCTCGCGCGGTGGGCGCACCGGTGCGGGTGCAGCTTACGCGAGAACAAGAACATGCGTGGGAGCCCAAGGGCGCAGCGCAACTCATGGATGTGCGCGGGGGCCTGAACGCCGACGGCACGGTGGCGGCTTACGATTTTGAAACCAGCTACCCCTCCAACGGCGCGCCCACTCTGGCCTTGCTGTTAACCCGCACCGTCGAGCCCCTGGCGCAGGCCTATGAAATGGGCGACCGCACGGCGCGGCCACCTTATGCTTTTGATAACCTTCGCGTCAGCGTGAACGATATGGCGCCCATTTTGCGCGCCTCGTGGCTGCGCGGTGTCTCAGCCTTGCCCAATTCGTTTGCGCATGAAAGCTATATCGATGAACTGGCCGTTGCTGCGGGAGTCGATCCGGTGGAGTTCCGTCTGCAGTACCTGCAAGATCCCCGCGCTTCGGAGCTGCTGGCCGCCACGGCCGAGCGCGCCGGCTGGGTGGCGCGCACGGCGCCGCGCCAACACACGGTAGAGGGCCGGGGCGGTGAAGTGCTGCGCGGCCAGGGCGTGGCTTATGCGCGTTATGTGCACAGCAAATGGCCTGGCTTTGGTGCGGCCTGGGCCGCCTGGGTGGCTGATGTGGAGGTGAATCGCCGCACGGGTGAGGTGCATGTGAGCCGCGTGGTCGTCGGTCACGACGCAGGCATGATGATCAACCCTGCCGGCGTTCAGCACCAGATTCATGGCAATGTGCTGCAAACCACCAGCCGCGCTCTGAAAGAAGAACTCCAAATTGAGCGGCGTAAAAATACAGTGGCCACGCAGGAGTGGGGCAGTTATCCGATTTTGAATTTCCGCGATGTACCGGTGATTGAGGTAGTGACGCTGCCGCGGCAACACGAAGCGCCTTTGGGGGCAGGGGAGTCGTCCTCGGTGCCGGGCACTGCAGCCATTGCCAATGCCATTTTTGATGCTACAGGGGTGCGCTTTCGCGAGCCACCGTTCACGCCCGAGCGCGTGCGTGCAGCCCTGCAAGGTCAAACCATTTCACCTGAAGTGAATACGCCTGAGAAGGCCGCTCAACCCAGAACTCCGTTGATGCCTGAAGGCGTGCGTTGGCCCCTGTCATTGCCTCGCTGGTCGCGCGTGGGTGCGTTGCTCGCGGGTGTGATCGGCACCACCATGGCCTTGCTGGGTGGGCGCGCGGTCATTGCGCCGGTTCACCACAGCCCCAGCGCGCTGTTCACCGCTGAGACGATTGAGCGTGGCCGGCAACTGGCCGCAGTGGGCGACTGCGTGGTCTGTCATACGGCACCCGGCGGTGTGTCCAATGCTGGGGGCCGTGCCATGAGCACGCCGTTTGGCACCATTTACACCACCAACCTCACGCCCGATCCTGAGCAGGGCATCGGACAATGGTCCTTTAGCGCGTTTCAGCGCGCCATGCGTGAAGGCATCTCGCGCGACGGCCGGCACCTGTACCCGGCGTTTCCTTTCACGTCCTTTGCCAAAATGAACGACGACGATCTGGTGGCGCTCTATGCCTACTTGATGGCGCAACCGGCAGTGGCCTCGGCACCGCCTGCGACAGCCCTGGCTTTTCCGTTCAGCCAGCGCGCTTTCATGGCCAGTTGGAATGGTTTTTTTCATGATCCTCAACCATTTTTGCCAACGCCTGGTCAATCGGTGGAATGGAATCGTGGCGCTTACTTGGTGAACGGCGTGGGCCACTGCGGCGCCTGCCACACACCGCGCAATGCCTTAGGTGCAGAGCGCAGCGGATCGGCCTATTTGAGTGGGGCCATAGTGGACGGTTGGGAAGCCCCGGCCTTGACCGCGCTGTCACGCGCGCCCGTGCCGTGGAGCGCCGACGAGTTTTACCGCTATCTGCGCCATGGGCACACCGAGCATCACGGCATGGCCGCAGGCCCCATGACGCCGGTGGTGCAGCAATTGGCGCAAGTGCCCGATGCCGATATCCGAGCCATGGCCACTTACTTGGCCAGCTTCAATCCACCGGCGACCGACGCCGCCACCCAAGCCAAGCTGCTGGTACAGCAAGCGGGCGAGCAGCGCAGCAAGTTGGTGGGCAGTACCGGTCAGCGCTTGTTTGATGGCGCTTGCAGTGCCTGTCACCACGAAGGAGACGGCCCCAAACTGCTGGGCGTGAACCGCCCCTTGGCGCTTAACAGCAATTTGCACAGCACCCAGCCCGATAACCTGCTGCGCGTGATTTTGGACGGCGTGCAAGACGTGCCCGGTCCGGATGTGGGCTTTATGCCTGGCTTTCGCCACGCGTTGAACGATGAACAGATCGCCCACCTTGCGCGTTATATGCGTCAGCGTTATGCACCTGCGCAGCCTGCCTGGTCAGACCTTGAAAGCGCTGCGGCAAGGGTGCGCGCTGCGCTGAGTACCCAATGAGTCCCCCATAAATGACTTAGATCAAGGGTTGAGGGCCAGGTCCGTGGCCCAATCGCCTGTGGTTCACAAAAAGGTGTTGGGGAGCAGGTATGACAGACAGTCTCGGTATGCGGCGACTTGGGATGGCAGTGGGTGTGGTCTTGGTCTTGGCGCTGGCTTGGGGCGCTTGGCGTTGGTCTGCGCCCTCACTGCCGGTTCAGCAAATGCAGGAGCGTGAAATGGTGCACACCGTGGTGGCCACCGCTACCGTGCAAACCCAGCACC
>CANGEG010000029.1 GCA_947452725.1 Comamonadaceae bacterium
CGTGGCCAGCCGCTTACCATTCCACAGTGATCGCGGGCAGTTGAGGTACGATTGCAAGCGTCACTCAGGACACCAGCGAAGGTGTCCGCCATCGCATGGAACTATGTCCGCGATCAACGTGGAATGAGTGTCCGCCATCAATGGAATACGCACGTACACTGACTGCATACACACAAACACTACTCACTTGGTGCCCACATGAAACACTTTATTTCTCATTTCATGTATTGACACGGCCCAGGCTCGTATGTTGGGTGTTGAGCGAAATAAATCTAATTTCAGCATCATGCCCAGCAGAGTGGTTAAGTCTTTATTTGAAATCACATATTGACACGGGGGGATTTCGTGGTGTAAGCAAATGGGGAAAAGTTAGCCTACGCAGTTAGAACGGCAATGGCGCAATTCAAGTTTTTCCCATTTTTTTATTGACACGCCCGCAAAAAGTATGGTAAGGAAATCCCGGACGCTAGGCACTTAAAATAATGCCCTGCAGAGAGATCATGTCTTTATTTGAAATCACGTATTGACACGGGGGGATTTCATGGTGTAAGGCTATTTAAGCCGATGGACTCGAATGTGCCCGTCGGTCATCTGCTGCAATGTGAGCTTGGAGGTATTCTTGTGAATCAGGACATTTCCACGAACAATGTCATCCCGACTCTCCGAAAGCTTGGCAAGTAAATCTGAATTGGCATTGGGATGCACGGCCAACAACCGGTCCGCAGAAACATCTTGCCCACTGATGGCTTCAAGTTGAGCTAGTGTTGAGCCAATATTTTTTGCACATGCAATCGTCGCGGCCTTACACGGTTTGCCGGCAACAACAATTTCAAGAAGTTCAATCTCGACATCCAATCGCCTTACAACCACTAATTTTTCAGAATCGCTACCGTTTCTTGCCGCCCACTGAAGAAAGGAATTAGGGCAGTCGCGCAAACTCAGAATGTGCCTTAGCACGCCCTGCTTCATCTCAAAAAGAAGGTCTGGATTTTCAAGTAGCAACCAATCAAAGGCTGGATTTTTATAAAACGCACGAGGAAATTGAGGTGCCAGTCTCAACAGAACCTCAGAAGGAGTGTTCGGATTGAGGGCAACATGCTGTTTTGTAGCTTCATCTGTACTGCATGAAAACATGATGAGATCAACAGCATCAAGATCATTTCTTTGCGCAATTTCACGATCGAACTTAGGGAAAAGGCCCAAAAGCGTATCGATTTTTTGAAGTAATTTTTTATGTTGATCCAGATGCAACATCCGCTGGGAATGAACATCAATGTGCTTTGGATTAGTAATCTTTGCACCAACGGCGATCAATGCAGAAACCACATCCGGTTTCCCATAAGTAGCCGCAAGTAAAAGGGCCTCATGAAGCGATCCATCAATTGACTCAGGGCTAGTTACCGCCTCAAGAACAACCCTGACCAAATCCGAAGAAAGCAAAAGGGCTGCGAGCATCAATGGTGTGAAACCGAAGCTATTCCGCGCATCAACGCTAACACCGTTCGTGATCACAAGGCGTATTGCCTGTGAAGAATCTTCCAATACCCTATTGGGCATGCAAACCAAATGCAGTGCATTGTTCCCTTCGCTATCGATGCTACTTCGATCAAAATCTTCTGCCAGCACCTTCTTCATGCCATGAAGGTTATGAGCACGAAAAGTGCTGATCTCTCCTAGCTGAAGTTGAGTGAAAGTTTTGTCATCCATACAAATTGAAGTTGAGACGGTAAAGGTGCAATTTCATACTAGCGCAAACAAGTCTGTGAAGATTGACGTCATCCCATCCTTGCGACACTGCCAAATGGAAAGCCTGTGGACTCTAGCCCTCCTGGAGACGCAATCCAAAGAACGGGGGACTCCGGTGCCGCTTGGGGAAAGGTGCCATACCCATCAGTGAAATAAATGCAAACCGGGGTGCTGCCATTGCGCTCTTGCTCGGCGACCCATTTGAACAATGGACAAAACGACGTCCCTCCTCCTCCCAATGCATCTGGTATCGGAGCATCTTTACTGAATTCATATGGCCCATATAGTTCTGCATCAGCAAAGAAAAGTGTTCCACGAATTTGCGGATAGGCATCCAATATGCCTTGTATCTCACCCCAAAAGGCGGCCAATTCAGCCACACCGATTGAACCACTGGTATCAATGGCAATGACCACGTCCAAAGACTCGCCCACCATATCCTCTAAATAAAGTTTGCGGTGAATAAAACGTCTATCGAATCCACCGAAATCAAATGGCGTAGCGACCATAAATTGCCACAAGATTTCACGCCAACTCAATACCTCGTTGGTTGCACTTGCAATTTCACGCATATCACCAAAGCCTTGCTTCCCAAAACCTTTGTTCATGCGTCGCGCTACTGCGCCTGCTTGCTGTAAAGCTGCTCGCCAGTGTCTCTGCAATTCGACAATATGTGCTTCCTCAAGGGCGCCCTCATGGACCTCCCCATTCGCGCCTACGGCGATCAAGTCAAGGAGCTGGATCGTTGGTATCTTGACCTTACCCGAGTTCAACTGCTCGTAAATTTCCTCGACGCTCAAATGAGCCAGATTTTCATCCTCGACCCCGCCGTCAGGAAGCTCGTAATGCGTATCGCTGCGTATCATTCCGTTGACTACTATGTCGGCGGCAATGTTCCACAAAGTACCGTTGCGTTCCTTTTTGCGAGGAACATGCTGCAACGCGGCATGCAATAACTCGTGCACAACAAGCCCGCATAGTTGAGGTGTGCTTTGTTTCTCCACAAATGAAGGATTGAACCAGAGCACCTTCCCGTTGGTCGCTGCCGTCTCGACGTCATCCGTGACCTTGAATTCAGCAAACAGTGCCAAAGTTCCAAAAAATGGATGCTCACCTCGAATGCGAAGAACTGCACCTTGTAAACGTTTGGGGATGTCAATGATCACGGCGAGGATCCTATGCGCTAAAGATCAGATCACGCATATTCCGAGCGAAGTCTTTCAGGTCGGCCTTGGAGCTAATTTTCTTTGCCAAATCACCAAATTTACCTTTTTCTCGCATTAAGCGAAACAAGTCATTTGCATAAAACTGAACCCATTCAGCGCCGGCTTTGGCAACAAGCCATGAAAGTGCATTCACAGCTTGGTCAACCTCTACCGCGCGCACAATTAAGCCCAAGACAGTCGCATACCTAGCAGAAGCTTCAGCTGGGAAATCAGACTTGCTTTTACCCAGAAGAATTGGTTCTAAGTCAGGTAGACCCTCGTAGATCGCACAAAAGGCGTCAAACTCACCGGCAGTCGCAGGCCCAATAGCCGGCTCAACAGAAAGTCCTGCAGAACGCAGTTGATGCGCCATTAGCCACGACCGGGGCGACGGCCATGCAGGACGTTGTGTATCAATCTGATGCATCAGACTGGGTCTAAACGCCAAAAATGCGAGCACTTGTTCGCTCAGGCCAACACGCAAACCCCAGGCCTTGAAACTTTCAAAATCAGGAACCAGATCCAAGTGAATGAAACGATTTGCCAATGCAGACGGCATTTCAAAAACAGCCGCACGGTCGGACTTACGGTTACCCGCAGCCCAGATGAACCAACCCTCTGGGACACGATAGCTACCGACTTTTCGGTCCAAGATCAGCTGTTGTGCAATGCCTTGCATCGTTGGTGGCGCCATGTTGATTTCATCAAGAAACAAGATCCCCACCCCCTTGGTGGGCAAAAATTCGGGAGGGAACCAGCGAGATAGACCATTCTCAGCAACCGGTAATCCCCGCAAGTCCGTCGGTGCCAATTGACTCAAGCGCAGGTCAACGAGTTCCAGGCTGTTCTGCTTGGCGACATCTGCAACGATGCTGGATTTCCCTATTCCCGGCGGTCCCCAAAGCATCAGGCTCAATTGGAGATGGTTTTTGACCAAGCTCGATAGATAGGGTGTGAGTTCTTGAGGGGTCATTTTGATACGGTCACTCTTTGCTTACGGTTCATTGTGTGGTCCCTTTTGCATCTGCGCTCAACGACTTCATCGGAGGTGCGTTCGAAATAGCTTGCGCCCTCCTTGCCAACGCAGATACCAAGGGGTGCGCATCAGCGCTCAATTTTTTGACCAAGTTGGGGGGAGTGCCTGCATTGCGTGCAACAGCTGCGCGGACCAACCAATCAGTTGATCCCACAACCTTGATCAACCGTGAGGTCTCAAGTAATTGACCACCACAGAGCGCCATCAAAGCCGCAATCGGCCTCTTCGCAAGCACGGCCTTGTTCGGATCTTTACCGTTGTAGCTCAGGAAATTATCTGCATGCGCCGTCTCTGGGATACTAGCGTTGGCCTTAGCCAGTTCACATTGGTACCACGCGCTGGAAGTTGCAGACGTACTTAATAGCTTTTCTGCAATGTATTCAACACTG
This sequence comes from Comamonadaceae bacterium, assembly GCA_947452725.1. Classification (GTDB taxonomy): domain Bacteria; phylum Pseudomonadota; class Gammaproteobacteria; order Burkholderiales; family Burkholderiaceae_C; genus Limnohabitans_A. Next base: position 4,377 of record CANGEG010000029.1, read on the forward strand.
CTGGTGCTCAGATGGGGATGCCCAAAAAGGGTGACCAAGTCGACCTCCAGATTCGAGTCGTGCACCATCTCGTCAAGAACTTCTTGCTCCAGCCCCCCGCAAGTGGCTACCGCCCGCCGAACAGCGCTGTTCACGTCCTTCCAGAGCATATTGCGAACTTCCCTGTTGCGGTGCGCCTGGGCAGCCAAAGCCCGACGCACGCTGACTGCCTTGGAGGACAAAAGCGTTATCAGCACAGACTCTGGCGTGTTTTGGTTGCCCACCACAGCAATTTTTACATCACTGTTACTGTCTGTTCCAAGTTTTTCTAATAACGAAGTGGGTGTTGTGGGATTTTTTGCGACATTTGCCCGAACTGCGGACTCAGAGTCTCTAGACAATGCCTCAATGGCATGCAAAGGCGTTGACTGATTTGCGGCGACAGCACCGCGAACCCATTCATCGGTATCGTTTGACAAAACTTCTAGCAAATGCACAGTCGTTTTGTGATTCTTAGCGGCTGCCATTCGAACTCTTTGATCCAAATGTTTCGAAAATCTTTCCAGCAACTGCACTCGAATCAAATCGGGCACAGAACTGTTTTCAGCCACTGCAATTTGAATGCTGTTTTCTGATTCCTCCGCCAATTGCAGCAGCACTTCTAACGGCGTGACAGGGTTCCCAGCGACCCTGATCCGCACATCCCGTTCGGCATCTTTTGACAGTGCTGCCAAGATAAGAGCTGGAGTAGCTATATTTTGAGCGAGCTTCCAACGAACCCATGGATGAGGGTCCTTGGATAAAACTTCTAACAAATATGCAGGCGTCGAAGGTTTTTCAGCTACCACGGCACGAACGTGATGATTGGAATCCTTCGACAACCGCTCCAATAAATTAACGGGAGCAGCAGGATTTTCAGCAACAGCAGCGCGCTCTTGGTAGAGATATGGGCTGTCGTAATTAGAAAACTGCTCCAAAATAGTCAAAGGTGTGGATGGATTGCCTGCTACCACTCGCCTAGTCCGGGACCAATCTCCCAACATAAAAATATGAGGGTTGGCCAAGCCTTCCAAAATCGGTATCGGCGTATCGGGGGAACTTGCAACACCTCGTATTACAGGGTCTTCTAAATAATTAAAACAGATTTCCCGAAAGGTTTCGTGCATTCGACTTTCATGGCGTAACCCGCGGATAACGCCTTCCGGTGTGAATCCATCGTTTGCCGCCTTAGCCAAGCGAAAAGTCAGAGGTAACGCACTCCATTGTGCAAGTCCAATATCACCAGATGACCACGCTTCTAGCAAATCACGAGGCTTTGAGGTACCAAGTCGATCTCTGACTGCTTGCTCAAACTCGCGCTCTGGATCTTGCTCAGATGTTGTACTTGGTTTGACCTCAACCGCCTGCCGAACCGCTGGGTACCTACTCTCCCTAAGTCTCTGCAAGGCTTGCTCCGGAGCAGCAGCGTTCATCGCAACGGCAAGTTGCACCTTTTCGCGCCAGTGAGCAGCCGCCCAGGTTAGCATGGTAGTTGGGCAGTCAGTTTGTTTGAGAAGGCGAATCAGCAGGGACTCGGGCACCTCCTCCATGAGCGCGGGGTTCATCATCAGCAACAGGTCTAGCGCAGGATTTGCGAGAAACTCTTTTGGAAACTGTTGCCCTAGCCGTACATACACCTCGGGCGGAGTATTTGGGTTGGCAGTCACCGCTTGTCGCGTCGCCTTGTCGCTGCTGTGAGACAACTTCTCCAGCAACTCCTCGCTGGCTCTAGGATGTTTGGCTAGCAAACGGTTGGTGCCGTCATCCTTACCCAGCAAGACGTTAAGACTTTGTGGGGAAGCCTCTGGATCACGCACAGGATCCGTGGTCTTTGCCGCCTTGGGGCGTGGCATTTTAGGTTGCTTCACCTGCTCAGACTGCGGTGAACCCGAATCAACCGGCAAAGTTAGCGCGGCAACGTCAGCCCCACCCCGCTCGACATAGCCCTTAGCGAGCTTTTCAGCAATAAGTTTTTGCGCATGCTTGCTAGCCGATTCAGTATCTGCAAACGTCTTTGTCTGGCTTTGGCCCGTTGTGCCGGACTTTCCGTATTGGACCGTGGCGACTTCTCCTGATTGAGTGATTTCCCAGAACTTTGAAGATTTTCCGTCTAGAAAATCAAATACGCGTGTTTTCATGCCGTCCATGTTTAGCTAGTTCTTATGGATTTGAAGACACAAGACGCTGGAGTTCCTCTTCCGATATCACTGCTACTCCCAGTTTTCTCGCCTTATCTGCTTTACTACTATTCGACTTTGGATCCGCCAAAACAAGATACGTCAAATCGTGAACAACATCGTCTACTAGTGTGTAACCCACAGCAAGCAATGGGGTTTCATAGTCTCCCTTCTTGCTGCCACTTGGTAGTTTGCCGCTGATGCATATTTTTTTAGAAATCGGTGTGCTTTTAACTGCCGTCGCAACAGGCTTGGCCTTAACCGGCGAAGGCGCTACTTTTTGAATTTGCAGAGCTTTATGTTCTGCACCTGGTACGACCTCTTGGTATCCGTTTTTGAGCTTTTCATGCACCAGTTTTTCTGCGTGCTTTAGCGCTTCATCAGGTGTTTCAAAGTCTTTAATTTGTGTTTGGCCATTGGTTCCAATTTTTCCAAACTTCACCTCAACGCTTTCCGCAATGACGTCAACCTCCCAAAATTTCGCTGACTTCTCGTCAAAATATTCAAACCGACGGGCAGATGCATTTACAGATAAGGGCTTGCTTGAGTTGGGCATGGCATTTTCCTTTGGAGGTTTGGACACAATCGAAGTCTGTATTGGCAATTCAACCGTATTGACTGACTCTTGAGAGGTAATGTCGCCAACCATCTCAATGAGTTGAGCTTCAGATATGACTTGAACGTTCAATTTCTTTGCTTTTTCAGCCTTGCTGCTTCCCGAATCAGCATCGGCAAGAACGAGAAAGTCGAGCCCCTTGGAAACTTCATCAACCAATGCATAACCAATGACTCGCAATGGTTCTTGATAGTCGGATTTCTTTCGACCACTGTGCAACTTGCCACTGATGCAGATGGTTCGTTCAAGTTCAATTGCGTTAGACCGAGCAGAGGAAGCATTGATAGTCACTCCAGAGGCAAGCAACTTGTCAATTACCCGGCTCATAGAGTCAATACCATCTTGTATCTCAGAGCCAATCGTTGGAACACCCACATTTGCTGCAAATACAGCATCCCTTAGCAACCCATCTCGCCAAGAAGTCAACTCATCTAAAGCGCCGTTTGCGGCGTCGATCATTAATTCAACGCGTCTTTTTCCAAGGTGATCGAGTCCCAACGAACCCAAAAATTGACTGAGCGAAAGCTCTCGCGAGGCATCGATAGCGTCAAGAATGGATGTTGCTCGCTTCGAGCCTAGTTTGAGGTCTCTCTCGGCATTGATCATCAGATCAGCGAATTCGTCTGCCCTGCTTCTAAGCGTGTACAGATCAGCCGCGTCAGCCAAGTCCATTTTCTCTACCATTGCCTCCAATACAACGTCCCCAATACCCAAAATATCGAGACTTGCAATCCATCGACGAATTTTCCCTGTCGACTTCTTTTCACAATTCAAATTCCGACATTCGATGATGACCCCATCATTGCCAGAGACGTTCAGCCTTCGTCCAACCTCCCCACCACAAAATGGGCAGACTAACGGTTGCAAAATTGCACGGCGATGAGCCGGTCGATCCGTCACGCGGATGATTTTTGGGATGATGTCGTTGGCTTTGACAACCCATACAGAATCGCCAATGGCAACGTCCAGACGGGTAATTTCGTCATAGTTTGCAAGCGACGCATTGCTGACGGTTGTGCCCCCAATTTCAACTGCTCGCAATTGGGCTGTAGGGTAAAGGCCCCCCGTATGTCCGCCACTGACAACGACGCCCTCCAAAATAGTTTCAGCTCCGACAGAGTCAAATTTCCAAGCAATCTGACCCTTTGGGCGTCCACCGATAACGCCCAGTTCAACCTGCTTTGAAATGGTGTTGATCTTCATCACCACACCATCAATCCAGATCGGCAATTCGTTGCGCGTATGGGCAATGGTCTTGAAATAATCAACACCCTCATCTGCGCTATTGCAATGCGAATGGGGCATCACGTTAAAACCGAGTTCGGCTAAGCGATTTGTCTTTTCAATCTCAGTTTCAAAGCTGCGGGTAACACCATCGCGTAGCTCATCAAGGTCAAAAGCAAAAATTGTCAAAAAATCTGACTGAAAGCCATTTTTGCGCCCCATGATTCCGGTGCCCGCATTTCGTGGATTTTTGCTACGCGAAGGATCAATACGCGTCCAATCCTCGACCGTCAAAATGACCTCAAACCGCACGGCTCCGGTAAACGCAATTCCATTGTTTTCAACCCAGGCAGGCAATCCTTTAAAACGCAAAGCATTGGCCGTAATGTCCTCGCCTAAGACACCGTCGCCGCGCGAAATGGCCTGTACCAATCGGCCCTCCGTGTAGTAGGCCGCGGCACTCGCCCCATCACCTTTCACGCTTGCATGAATAGGACCCACCGCATTCTTGTCACACCATGTACGGAATTCATTTTCAGAATTCACTTTGCTTTGGCTTCCCATCGGAATTGAATGCCGTGCCTTAGTCAACATACTGTCGGCAGGCACTTGTGCTCCCACAATCTTCAGTACTGGATCATCTGGTGACCGACGGCGCAACTCATCCTCAATGGCGTCATATTCAGCATCCTCCATCATTGGCTCACCGCTGTAGTAGTAAGCGTGTTTGGCCTTGATAATTAGATTGCGAAGTTCAGTGATGCGAGACATGGGGGTACGTAAAGTAACTTAAATGAGTGATTTATCAATCAACGGCGACGCACAGGCGCTTTGGCTACCGGCGCCAAAGTCTTAGAAAGGGGAGCCTCTTTTTTGACTACTTTTTTGGCAACTGCGACAACACTGCTTTTCATTTTTTTTGCTTCGACATTTTTAGGCGCTGAATTTTTAACAACCTTGGATGCCAGTTGCTTAACTCCCTTTGCTGGTGCTTTTGCGGCGGGCTTAGTAACTTTGACCACAACCGGTGTGTTCTTTTTAGTGGCCGGTTTAAGGGGCGTTTGAGCTATCCCCTTAGGTTCCACCTTGGGTTTTTTAACCCCCTTAACGCTCGGCTTTGAATTAACCACCTTAGAAGCTTTCGTGTCGACTGGCTTTGATTGCGCTTTCGATGGACTTTTAACTTTGGACTTTGATTTCGAACTTGGTTTTTCTTCAACCAAACCCAGAGAAGCAGAAAGGTGAGACCTTGCTTCGTCAGTCAATAATTTGGCATAGCCTGCAGGTAGATAGCCGCCTTTCAGCTTCTCTTGCTTTGCTTTTTCAACCTCTGTAACTGCCACTGCTTTACTGACATTGATGGCTTTCATTTGACTGCTCAAGCGCTTGGCAGTTCGTGCGCCCCAGTGCGCGGTGACGTGACAGGTACTGGCAGTGGTGCCAGGATGAACGGTCACAAAATAAACTTTGTCTTCATTTTTATCTGGTCGCAAACAATGCAGTGCTACTTGAATGTAATCACCCAAGGTTGGCAATGAAGGTACGGCGCTTGCAACAAATTGCAGTAACTTCTCCATGCTGTTTTGCGCAAACATCTGCTGGCGGCGCAAGAACAAGGGCAAGTCGGCAGGCGTTAAGCTGCCACAGTTAAAGATAAAAAGTTCGCCTTGCTTATGGCCACTTCGAATTGTTTGCAAAAATGAATCCCACTCGGTCTCAACCCATGGTGATTCAATGTGCTCGCGACAAGACGCCACCAAAATGAGAACGCGCGCCGACTCTAAAGCAGTCTCTATGGATTTGCCAAACTGGCCTTTGCCTACTTCGGCAAGAGATTCTTCACTGAAGAAAACCTTTAATCCAGCACTTTTGAGCGCTTCATAAACGCCCCTTGCAGCAGTGGCATCAGGCGTTGCTTTGCCATCCTTGCCAGAATTCTTGAAAGAAATAAATACGTCATAGCTCATGTGGGTCGTCCTTCTTTTGAATCTCAGCCAATTCCCTGAACCAATACAGGCCGCTCACGGTGCATGAGAAGCCAGTTCCCATTTTCAGCAAGCGCTTCTAATCCAAGTGATTTAACAATTGCAATGGCACGCTCAACGTCATCGGTCGTTAAGGCCGCGTCAAGCCGCGAGAGTGATAATTGCATCGCCAATGCCATACGTTGGTAAAGCTTCGCATGCTCAGCAAATGCACGTGTATCTTGGTAAACCTTCACGAGTCCAGACCCCGCAAACAGAAGGCAGTAGCCGACGATCATGCTTCTTAAAGCCCAGTCGTGTGCCGGGATACTGGTGTTGGCAAAAACCATGTGGAATACGGCTGTAGCTAATGTTCCGGTCATTCCTAATGCGAACAAGATACGACTTCTCCTGGACCATTTCTCATCCATTAATTGGTTAAGAGTGGCCTTGCCCAGAAGGTGATCAGTTCCGGAAAAATAATTTAATTGATCTTGTATCCATGCGTTACGAACGAATTTCAATCTATCGAGCAATGGGGTTGGGCTAACGCATTCCTCGCCTAATTCTGTGGTTTGTACGCCTTGGCGGATCCACTCAAGTTCATCGCGTTGTTCCCGCAAATAGTGCTCTGCGGCACTATCTTCGATTCCAACCAGTTTCCAAAAATATTGGACCCTGCAAGCCTCTGCAAGGGCTCGGTAGTCAAGGTAGCGCCCCTCCAAATTTTGGTTGCGTGAGATCCAATACCAACAAGCTCCAAATGCGATCAATCCTACCGAGCAAGCTAATAGAACAGAGAAGGAAAACAAACTTGAGTAAATTTGCGAAAGTAAGATGGCAAGACCACTTAGGCTCAAAAGGCCTACAAACATGTGATCTCTTTCGCGCTGTGCCGTAACAGAAAGTGCATCAGCTGCAAGAAACAGGTTCCGCGCCATCATAATTTTTGAGCTTGCAGGGATATTTTGGTCCCATCCGGGAAGCGGCAAGCTCCAGTCAGCGGTCAGTGGCACCTCATTTTTTGAAGCGCTCAGGGCGTCTTTATTGAAATTCTCAATTCTTGCACGTACTGCGCGCCATCGATTGATTTCCCCTTCACTGGCCAGTCCTGCAGGGCAAGCAGGTAGCGTTCGTAAACTGCCAACTTTGAAATCACTCGATATAAGCTGATTAAGCATTCGGCGAGCCTGTATATGGATGACAGGTCCGGAATCTGGCAGAACCGGCGCAGCTAAAGCAACGCCTTCACGGAACGCTTTGATAACTTCCGCAGTTCCTCCTGGTCCATTCGAATTTTCTCCATCCCATAGCGCAATCAACACCTGTGCTTGTTGCGAAAGCCATAACCCGAGTTCTTGGTAACAATCTGGTCTCGTATGAAATCTTGCAGCTATCACCTTTACCCACGATGAACGATTTAACAGGTCCCGAAATTCAATAACCGATTGAGCATCGATAAAGTCTTTTTCATACTCAAATTGATCAAGTGGAAGGATCGCACCAACTTGCCATCCAAGGTCTAAGGCGCATCGTGCGATTAGTCTGTCTGCCCCCTCAGCTAAGGCACTGATTAAAATGCAAGGTGAATTCGGATTGTCTTGGGCAATCGCCCCTAGCGCATCACTCACAGCCTTTCTCAAATCGTCCTCATCCTGACTAGGGATGACTCTATGCCCAGTGGCCGCAACCACTATAGGTACAAGACCGGCAATTTCAGTGGTCGTGCTGTAGTTCATGCAGGCAATTTAGGTTTTTGATGCGTCACTAACTTTTGCCACTGACTGTTTTCATCGGACATGATCTCTGCAGCGCGCAGTGTCAGATAGCGCAATTGGAGCCAGTTTCGCCATGGGCTTTGCTGGCTACTCAACACATTTTTAAAGGCCTCGGACAACTCCTGTAAATGGGTTGCTGTGACTTTTGATTGATCTGCAAGTCTCGAAATTTCCAGTGATGTTGTGAGTCCGTGAATACCTGCGGCGAGTGCAGGGAAAAATGCCGTAAAAATCAGCAGCCAATCGGCATGCAAAATGAAATGTCCACCAATCGCCGCAACGGTGAGGCTAAACAGGATGAACGAAAGTTGATGAAGGATATGGTCCACTTTATGTTGTTCATGATGAATCCGGTGGTGATATGCCACCTGATCTTGCACAACTGAGAGTACGTAATCACGTAAGCGTGGAAGCATTTCAGGGGAGGATGCAATTAACACGCCGTCCGATGACGTTGAAGGCATTCCCATCCGAACAATCGTTTTTTGAACTACACGAAGGTCTTCAGATAAAACTGCCAACATAGGCTCACCCTTGGGACCGGAGAGGACACAGAGTGAAGGCTCGGATAAAGACTTGGTAACTGCAAGTAAAGGCAACCCCATGCGGGTGTATCTGAGTTGCTCCGCCACAAATCGATTACCAATCCAAGTGCGATGCCACTGCATGTTGTTGGCGCGCCAAAGAACCGACACAACAAGTGCCACCAGGCCCAGCTCCAATAATGCCCAAAAAGCGCCGTGTGGACTTGACCAAAGATTGATCGCCCCTGCGACGGCTGCAAAAACTGCTGTTGTGGATGCCAGTGAACTGACCCATGCAGCGCTACGGTGTTTGCCCGCTGAAACACTGGCCGCTACATCTGCACGGTCAAATTGCGCATCCAAAACCGGAGTAGGTGCAATGATTCCAGCAGAGGCATCCCATGCAGGCCCCCTGTATGCGGAGATAGGCTTTGCCGTAATCGCGGCAAAAGCTTTCTTGATTTGGCCTTGCACCAAAGCCATCATGACCTTGTGAATTGTTCCCGCATGTGATTTTCCAAACTCGCTTCGAGTCATATCATTTGCGGCAGAGGCAGACACAGGGTCAGCGATTGCTTTCAAAAAAAGCGAAGGATTTTGAAGCTCAACCGGCGAAGAGAAGCACGCCATCAAGCTTGGAAGCGGCGGATTTGGACACTGAAGTATGTGACGCTGTGCTTTCGTCAATAGTTCCCGCTGGAGTACCCTAACCACTCCGGTCACATCTATCCAAATTACCGGCTTCATCGCCAGCGCAGCGCTCAGTAGCAGCGGCACAACCTCATCATCAATGGTTGTGCCATCCCAAACAACCAATAGGATGTCTGCGTATCCAAGGGCGACTTCATTTCTAATCGATTGAGGCAGTCCTGTTTTTATGTCGTCAACTTCAGCACCCAGCCAAATTTGTCTCTGGGCGAGCTTTTGTGATGCCGTCAGGCTGCCAGGTTTTTCCATTGAAAGCAGGCTCAAGGGCAGACTTTCCGTATGTGCCAGTTCTGCCGCAAAGATTTCTACGCTCGAACGAACACCCGTCAAAATTCCAAATAAAGAAGTCTGATCGGAGCGCTCATTCTTGAGCAGTTCCATCACTTTTTGCAATGCTTGCTTTACAACAAATTCGCCATTGCCGGTCGTCTTCAGTTCTCCAATATGGCCTACAACCAATAAAGAGCATGGATTGTCCATGCGGTCGCGCATCTCTGAATGAGTCGACTTCTCAGCGAAAGTCATACGACCTCTTCCCAGCCTTTTTTGATGTTTTCTTCGATCATTCTGGCCGCGATTTCTTGCATCAATTCTTCTGTTGGGGCCGTCCGAACTTCACGATCCAGTGGTGTTGCCCGTCCAGATGAATAGTCTGTCCAATGCAAGACATAGGCTGGAAAAGTTGGATCAATATTTGACTTATTGGTCTGCCATGCCACCAATTTACGAACGGCCACTTTGTCTTTTGTTTTCTTGGTCCAGACCGTCCGCCTGATGACCTTTGACTCTGGTAGTTGTTGCTCTTGAACATGAGCACTCACATCATCCACGTGGCATCGGTCTAATATTTGGGAAAATCGAGTCCCAATGGCGTCCGCATTTTTATCGTCTCGCACGCGAACCAATACCGGGTGAAGCCAGTTTGCTGTTGGCATTGCACCAACGGCCTTCCAGCCGGATTTTTCATCAAAATCCAAGGCCATAGATCTCACAACGTGCCCATCGCTGGACTCCGCTTGCAAATCTGTGACGTTTATTTCAGCTACGACCTCAGGCCGAACAAAGGTAAAGAGGTCACCAGAGCGGCTAGGGCAGCGAAACGTCGATGCGCATTGAAGTGGCTGAAGTCTGGACATCAAAGCGCGTCGCTCTGAATCGCCACCCAGATTTCCACAATGTCCTGCTATCTGAACATGGCCGTCTTCACGCGTGAGCCCAAGCAGTAAGGTTCGTACCGACTGCGGATCTTCTGTCCGTGCTGTGTAGCCCATGATCACGGTATCAACTGTGAATTCAGGCTTCACCTTATAGATGGCACCTTGAGACGAGCGAACAATGAGTCCCTCCGCTTTTCCACCATCAACCAATTCAGCAAACAAGCTGGGAAGTTCTGAGGCAGTCGAAATAGCGTCTGTCTTGATGGCCTTCAAGCGTTTACCACTGGCAAGAAGTCCAGTGATCGCATCTAACCGCTCCGTGTACGCTAATTGCTGCGGACCATTGCTCAACAGACCATGAACCAAATCAAAGGCCATGAAACCCAATCGCTCAACCTTCGCTGAGGCTCCTCCAGCCATAGCCGAAGCAACGTCCCCAACCCGAGGTCGATCCTTTCCAATTGAGGCAGCAAACAACTCGCCAGCTATTAGCACGAGGCCCTGCAATTTGGCGGCAACATCCCTAGCCTCGACCAGGACTGGAACATCGCCAACAATCGCTTTACCGTTGCTACTGATCAGCGCTACGGCACCTTCCTCAATCTTTAAAAACCACAACTCACCATCAACCTTGGGTGACACCAAAAATGGCGCACCGAATATGCCCGTTTCAATTTCATCAGGCTTGATCGATCGATATGCGCTTGCAACACGCCTGCGGTAACTTTGTATGGTTGCCATTAACTCCGCATCCAACACAGAACCGGCTGGATGCAACATGCCTTTACCCAATGGGCTGCCGTTGTTCAAATTCATTTCAATTTTCCTTGGCAGAGACTGGGCGTTTGAGTTCCAAGTCGCTTAAATGCAGCATGAGTTGGTATTTTTCACCGTCAACCCGCCCTTCCAGAAAGCCACGGCAAGGCCGACCATTTGCCTGAAATACCAAGGGGTCACTACCTTTGGCTCCCGCGCCAACCAGCATGAGCGCGCGTTCACCCGAAAGTTCTTTAGCCATGGCATGCAAAAAGTCATATGTCACGCCGTCCACATGCGTGACTTGAAGACTGCGACGAAACATAAATCGCCTCACCGCTTCGCCAATCGGAATCTTTTTACCCGTCCAACGTACGGGTCTTTCGTCATCGACATTAGATTCAACATCAACCGGATCGCGACGCTCTTTTTCTGCGCCATCTGGGCCCGTAATCACTTCAATGATTTTTGGTGGACTGTGAAGAAACTCACCTTTACTGGTGAGAAAAACCACATTCGTTTCTCCTATGGAGCGCCCTACGTGTTCGATATCGATTTCAGGATCGCCATCAATAAGAGCTTGCGCGTAGTCATCACCCAATGCCTGAGCCAGAACCTCTCCGCGCCCTGTCTCTGTGCTGCTGAGATATCGATGAAAGAGGATGGAGTGACCAGGGATGCCAAGACTGATAGCGGCATCTCGCTTAGGACTGATGACCTGTGCGCTGCCGTCACGACCACTTGCATTTGTAATTCGGATTGATTTGGTCATTGGTCAGAACATTTCAAAATCAAGGTCATCAGATGAATCTTCGGTATCAATAACCTCAGCAAGCTTGCCCGGCTCTGACCATGTTGCAGTGAGCGGTGAGCCAATCAAACAAAAAAATCCTTCAGTGTTTTTCAACAAAAACGCTGCTGAGTACTTGTAATCTGCTGAGTAACTAAATCCGAATCGAAAAACATCACCTGCAGCCAATCTCTCTTGCAGTGCTGAAGCCAGATCCGTTGCTTCCAGGGTGTAAACCGATTCAACGACGTGCTCTAGCAAGACATCAGGTTCGACCAACTCCAACGACTGCGCTGCCCCTAAAGTGGAAGGCATCGGCTCTAAAGCTTGCCCATCCGACCCGATACCAACCAATTGAGACTTTTGAAGCCAGCGTCCGCTTTCATCAAAATACCCTTGAGCTGTCATGCCACTCTGAAGCAGGTAAAGACCATCTGATGTCAATGCAGATTTGGTACACGGTTCCCCTGAGAGATCTAAAGGAACTCGCCGACGCTCACCATAAAGGCGCTTTCGATCGAGTTTGATGTGATCAAAACTCGATTCAATACCGTCTAATGAAACAATGATCGGTTTAGCCATGATTTAGATTTTCTGTTCGAGTTTGCATTAGCTCGTTACTTTTTTCGTCAATTGGATAAAATTCATCATCTATTTCTATTGGTGAGTTAACTCAACTGCTCAGCCAGATCCTTGTGTCCATTTTCTTCGGCAATATTTGCAGCGCTCTCATCACTTTTGTTCTTCAACGTTTTGTCTGCAGTACATCGCAGCAATGACTGAACAATTTCCTTGTACCCATTCCTTGCGGCTAACATAAGTGGAGTTTCGAGATTTTCATCAACCGTATTAATTAAGTTCGGATGACGCGCCAAACAGACTTCAGCAACACGTTCCAAGCCCATTCCTGCTGCAAGATGCAGCGCTGTTTGCCCAGTGGATGAGCGTAGTTGCAAGCTTGAATTAGCTCGGATTAGTGCCAATGCACAGTCTTCTCGCTTCTCTGCTAGCGCTGTCAACAACGCGGTTGTTCTTCCCGAAAGCAGCGCGTCCACATCGGATCCGCGCTGAAGTAATGCGTTGACGAGGTAGAGTTCCCCAGCGCAGGCAGCCCAGCCTAAAGGAGTCGGATCACAGCCCGGAACATTGACTCCGGCCCCCCTGCGCAAAAGATAGTCGGCGATCTCCTTAAGCCCGCGACGCATTTTCCGCGGCATACCACCTTCATTCAACCCGTAAATGGCGACGCTCAATGCAGTTTTACCCTCTGAATTAACGTAGTCAATATTTGCCCCGTCATTGAGAATTTCTGCTACCGGTTTGAGATCGCAATCCAGAACAGCGTCAATTAGAGCCTCCCCCCGCTCATCGTTCACATGTTCATGCGCTATCTCCTGAGGAACTTCTTTCCCAAGTTCCCCATGGTTTAGCTGGGACTTTTGAATGACCGCAGTTGCGCCATACTCTTTCAATAGGCTAACGAGTTCCTCGTCACCGTCGAGAGTCGCATGCTCAAGTAATGACTTTCCGTCGCGCTCTACGTTAGGGTTGGCTCCTTTTTTTAGCAGAATGCTCGTCAACTTGAACGCATCAATAGCGAGCACGTTCGGTCCATCGCTGCCATCATCTTCGGTGTCAAAACCATGATTCAAATCTCTCAAGGCATCCAGTGCACGACCATCAGACCGAGAACCTGTCGCTTGCGACAAGGCTGTTACACCTGAATTTGCAACCCGTTCAACATCTGCACCAGCCTTGATTAAAGCCCTACAAATTTCAAGTTGTCCATTACCAGCGGCATTGATTAGGGCCGTCCATCCTTCGTGATCAGCAATATCAACCGAAGCCCCAGCCCTGATCAACGCAATTACGACTTCAGTGTGCCCTTGGTTGGCTGCTTGTTTAAGTGCGGTACATCCATCTCCATCACGTTTATCCAATTCAACTTCTTGTCGTATTAGTTCTTTGACAATATCCGCAATACCGTTCGTTGCACCAAGAATAAGGGGGGACGTCAAAGTGGCAAAGCTAATGGTAGGCACTGCGTTTGGGTCGGGATTGGCGCCGGCTTGAAGTATTAGCTTGGCGCATTTGCCATCCTCTGCATTGACCAGTGACCACATCAACGGGGTATAACCGGCCTCAGTTACTACGTTGACATCCGCACCGAGCTTTAGTAAAAGCTTGCACATGGAAATGTTTTTCCGCTGCGCTGCTACAGACAGCGCCGTTTGTCCTCCAGACGGACCTTGACTTGAGGGCATGCTGTGCCCTGCATTGACGTCAGCCCCACTGGAAACCAAGAGCTGTACGATATTTTCGTGACCCAGGATTGCTGCAAAAATCAGTGCTGTAAATGTTTCACTCTGGCGTTGGTTTACATCAACGCCTAACGCTATTAACTCCTTGACAATCCCAACGTGACCGTTCTGGGATGCGGTCATGAGCAGCGTGGTGCCATCAGGAAGCGTCTCAACAATATTCGCGCCTAGTTTGATTATTTTTCTGAATTCTTGAAGATTTCCGTTTGTCGCTGCAACAAAAAGTGGTGGAGGTGGTTGTTCGGCTTCGGGTTGGTTTTCAAGTATTTCGAACACCCGAATCAATTCTTCCAACTTAGCACGCGGTATCGCCCCCTCACCTCGAGACCAAATCAATTTGATTCGAGCGCTTATGACCTCTAGGTCCTCTGGTGAGATCGTATCGATAATGTGTTGCTGTTTAAGAAGAACTTCATACTTACTCAGCATTTCAGCGACTTCCTCACTGACGATTGAACTGATTGCTTGCGATTTATCTTCATTACCCTCTTCGCTTACATCTTCATCTGCCTCCTCATTGGCGTTTTCTTGGGTGTCGTACGGAGAGTTGTTTTTAAATGGATGTGTTTGACGGCCATGAATGGCATCAATCGCATCGAACGTCCTCTCGCCATCTTTGGACTCGAACCCATAAATGTCCCGTGTAGCGTCGGAAGCATAAAACTCCATAAGGGTCTTCAATACCTTTTCTTGCCCGGCCTTTTTCGCCAGATTCGATCCAGACTGGCCTTCATGGTTTTTGTGGTCGATATTGGCACCGAGATGGTAGAGGGTTCGTACTACGCCAACGTGTCCATTACGAGCCGCCAATATCAGCGGAGAATTTCCAAAACCGTCCTCCGTGTTGACAGAAATCCCTTCGTCATGAAGATTGAGAATTGTTCCCAAAGCACCTTCTGATGATGCTTGGAGCATTGACTCTTCTTGTGACAATCCTGGGTACTCAATCACCTGTGCCTCGTGTTGACGAAGGATAGAAACTACCTCACTGTGTTCCATTTCAATGGCCAGAGACAACGCAGTTTCCAGATCAATATCCACGTGACTGGCATCGTCGCCCCGACTCAGATATCGCTCTACAAGTGTGGGATGGTTTGCTAAGGATGCAAGAATGAGTGGGGAATAATTTAGATTATTGCCGTAACAAAGATCTGCGCCGTTGCTCAAGACATGATCAAGCACTTCGCAATCTTTATTGCGGGCGGCAATAAACGCAACGCGCGCCAACATATCTGGACTAACAATGGAACCACCACGCGACACGATCGCATGGATCAGGGACATATTTCCATGCTCTGCAATCGCCAAAGGCAGCGTATCAATATCACCAAAGTTCGGATGTGCTCCACGATTTAACAAATGTTCCGCGAGCTTCATGCGCTTGTTGTCTATGGCGGCAACAAAGGCGCTAAACCCCATATCCAAAGCCACATTGACATCGGCGCCTCCATCGATCAGAGCATCAACAATGAGTGTGTTTCCTGCAATACAGGCATCTATCAACGGAGGGACGCCGCCCGCATACCCGACGTTAGGATTGACACCTTTCTCCATCAACAGTTTGGCGGCTCGGACATTTCCGCGTTTGGCAGCCACATGGAGCGCATTTGACCCATCTTTTTGTAATGTATGCGGGTCAGCACCCGCATCCAATAGCAGCGCAAGTACATCGGTACTGCCTTCCCGGCCTGCGCAAACATAAAGTACGGGAGCACCGAAAAAAACGTCATCAAAAGAAGTGTTTGGATTGGCACCCAAGGAAAGAAGGGCCTGAACTTTTTCTGTCGCTCCAAGAATCGATTGAACAAAAAGTTGCTGATCAAGCATCAATTTTGCAAATGCGGGTTTAGCTGCAAGCACTTTAAGCAGATCTACCTTTCCCCCATTGAGCGTCGACACCAATTCAAGCCAAATCAACTCGCCCGCTTTGTCGGCCTTTTCCGTCGCCTTCTTTTTCTTGATGGCCGCTGCAATCAATTTGGCTGCAGCCTCATGCCCGTTATGTTTTGCGGCATCCAACGGAGCAGGCACACCTTCAACTTTTGCCATCACGTTCGCACCCTTGTCGATCAAGACGCGAACCAAATCTGTATACCCATTCATGGCGGCAACAAAAATCGGATAAAGCGGCGTACTGTCGGTTTGAATAATGACGTTCGGATCGGCGCCATGGTCAAGGAGGACCTTAGCGACCTCCGCATTGTTTTTCATGACCGCACGCATTAGCGGAGTACACCCCTCGGCGTCCGCACCATCTACCGCTGCGCCTTGCTCAATAAGCGCGACCGCCGCCTTGGCATTGCCAGTAATGCCGCAGTTATGCAGTGGAGTTCGCTTATCCTGATTGAGCGCATTAACATTGCCGCCCGATTTGCAAAGCAGATCGATCGCCTTCTTATCGCCACCTATGGCCGCGGTATGCAGAGGAGTTGCACCACTGGGAATTTGCTTTGTCGCCGATGCACCATGGCGCAGCAGGGTTTCAAGGCATCCATTGGCCCCCGTTGCGCAGGCTATGTGAAGCGGCGTCGCACCTGTGTTTTCGCCTTTCTTCGGTCCGAGGTCGACTTGTGCACCGGCATCCAGGAGTTGGTTGACAACCACCAGTGCCACATCGCCACGGGACACCGCTATGTAAAGCGGTGTATTTCCGTTTTTATCTTCAAGGTTCAAGTTTGGCCGTTGCTGCAACAGAAATTCGGCTGTTGCCCATTGGCTTTTGTCAATGGCTGCAAGTAAAGGGGTGTCACCCGACTCGGGCTCAGGTGCATTGATATCTGCACCCTTCGATAAAAGTTGTTTTATTTTTTCAATATTTCCCGTTCGCGCTGCCGCAATCATTTCGGCAACTCGTTTTTTCTCACCACCAAAGAATCCAAAAATCATGTTCTTTCCCTTGAATTAATTTTCATGACCGGCCTGCTTCTCTCGCACTCAAAGCTGTCATCATCCGATGGGAACCAGATAAAAGTCGAGTGCATATTTTTGTTGGTCACCGGTGGTGGTGCCGTCCAAAGACCGCATTGGTAAGACCCACCCCAAACGCCAACGCGCCAATAGTTCCAAGAATTCCTGGGCTGTTGTTTATGGGGGTGTCACTTGTGGGCGCTATGGGTGCTGGGTCAATTAACGCCTCAGACTTATCCGTCAGCCTTTTTGCCAGCGCATGCAACTTGTCCATCTCTGGTGGACTCGTCATATTTAACGCAATCGTCAACACTGCATTGGCGGTGACTGGGATCGATTGCTTCTCTAGCGCAGCCATGGGGTTACTTATGACGTTAACGAGATCGTCTAACCAGTCACAGATCACCCCGACATGGTGGCGATATACCCCCAAGAGAAGCGAGCGAGCCTCCCTTGAGTCTGTGTCTACCGGATGGGCCGCCTTGGCCGACCGGTAGCCTTCAACAAATTCAGATAGCACCTGTTCAAGTCTCCCCGCCGCGCGACTTGCTTCTGCCAGTCCAGCGTCTTCATTGTGAATAACTTCCGTCATCAACCCCTCTATTCGGGGTGAAAAATGCGTCAAAGCATTGGTGATCACATCCATGTGGTGAGAAAGGTCAGCAATCGCTTCAAACTCCAAGCCAGATGACCTGACCTTGCGGGCCATCGCTAATCTGACGGCTTTAATGACTGGCGGCAGTGCTTCACCGAGACAAATGACCTGTGATGGCAATTCACAGACCACATTGTTGGGGGTTTGCACAATGGAGGTCATGGTCAGTCCAAAGTGCGGTAATGTTGAAAAGTCAGACTTCCCCGTGCTGCCTTCTGAGCACTTCGCTTATCAAGCGTTTGGCCGACACTCAATAACTTGCACCCGTTTGAGGCGCAATAATGACAAATATCTAACATTTAATACAATAAGTTATAAAACAAAGCATATCACTGCAAGCGACAAACTGTGTCGCAAAAAACATCAAAAAATCTAAAAATCTAAATTCAACGTCACAATTGACGGAGTATTTTTAGTCGCCGGTATTGGCGCAGCAGTGTAGGAAAAGTGATGAACGAAACCTTGATGCGGCAGTGGGCGATGCTTCGGGCGATCCCAAGACACCCCCAGCGAGTCGATGCTCAAACCATCCATGCCCGACTAAGTGACCTGGGTATCAGCGTCTCGCTCAGAACAGTACAAAGAGACCTCAATTCGTTGGCGACGACTTTTCCCTTGGACTTTGATGAGTCCAGGCCACAAGGTTGGTGCTGGCGTCAAGGCGCGGGCCAGTTGGAAATCCCCAGCATGGATGCGCATGCCGCGCTGACTTTCAATCTTGTAGAGCAGTACATGCAAAACCTGCTCCCACGCTCGACGCTGGGGCACATGGCACCGTGGTTCGACGCAGCGCAAGGCGTTGCCGCATCTCAAGCGTCTACGGTGACAAAGTGGCAAGACAAATTGCGCGTGATCCCCCACTCATTCAATCGGATCCCCACCCAAATTAACCCTGAAATTCAGGCCACCATTTACAACGGCCTGCTGCTTGAGCGGCAACTGGAAGTCACCTACCGAGCGCTCTCAACCGGAAAAGAAGCGAAGACCTATCCCTTGCACCCCCTTGGTCTGGTGGTCATGGAGCAAGTGGTCTATCTCGTGTGTACCGTCAAAGATTACCAAGACGCTCGTTTTCTCGCCGTTCATCGAATCGATGCGGCCCGACTGCTTGATCAAGACGCCATACGGCCACAGCAATTCGACATTGATGAATTCATTGCACGTGAATTCGGTATCCGACTGGGGAGCCAATCACTTGAGTTGGTGATGCGAGTTCGCGGTATTTTGGGCAAGTATTTAGCCGAGACTCCCGTTGCGCACGATCAAACCACGGCGGCGCTTGATAACGAATGGACACAGGTCAATGCAACCGTCCCAGACACCGTTCAGCTTAGGATGTGGCTGCGCTCAATGGGCACAGATGCTGTCGTTGAAGCGCCGCTGAGCCTGAAAGAGCAATTGAGGGCGGAGTATCTTGAGCTTCAGCGCCTCTATTCAACCGAGCCCAAACCAGAAGGTTGATCAATATGACTAGCAAACCACTATTCGACTGAC
Organism: Comamonadaceae bacterium; assembly: GCA_947452725.1. Taxonomy (GTDB): domain Bacteria; phylum Pseudomonadota; class Gammaproteobacteria; order Burkholderiales; family Burkholderiaceae_C; genus Limnohabitans_A. The sequence continues at coordinate 23,466 of CANGEG010000029.1, forward strand.
TCCCGCAGATTGACGCTGGACTTGCACCCTGGTGCCTATTCTTTCGGTCATTTCTTGGACATGGGATATCACCCCTACCTTGCGGCCTTGCGCTTGCAGGTTGTCCAGGGCATCCATGGCCACTCGCAGCGAATCAGAGTCCAGGCTTCCAAAGCCTTCGTCAATAAA
>CANGEG010000030.1 GCA_947452725.1 Comamonadaceae bacterium
GTCGTCCCACCAGTTGATGAAGTTGGGCTGCCACTGCTCCAGCGCGCGTTGCAGCGTGCGGTCTTCGGACAGGTTGACGTTATTGGGAATTTTTTCGCTGTAGTTGATACCGGACATGAGAGTCTCCAGAAATGAAAGCAACGGTGGGGTCAAATTTCGGTTGCAGCGCAGACCACCGGGAACCGCACTGCACAACGCAAAAACATCAAACTCGGTTCATATCGAATTGAACTTTTTCGCCTTTGCCATAGACCTTCAAAGCACCTTTTTCACCAACAGCGTTGGGGCGTTGGAAGATCCAATTTTGCCAGGCGGTCAGGCGACCAAAGATACGGGTGGCCATGTTTTCTTTTTGAGCAAAGCGCAGGTTGGCTTCCAAGCCAGTCAAAGCATCAGGCGACATGGATGCACGCTCTTCTAAAGCCAAACGAATCTCGTCGGCCCAGTCGATATCGTCGGGGGCGGCGGTCACTAGGCCGAGAGCCAAGGCGGCGTCTGCGTCCAGTGCCTTGCCAATCGCACCGCGTGCGGCTTCCATTGCGGGCACTTCTTCGTAGAAACGGCGTTGCAAGCGGGTCTGATCGTTGACCATGGGGAGGAAGCCAAAATTCATTTCGCTCAATTGCAGCGCAGGCGCTTTGGCGGCGTCATCGGGTAGGGCCAGCATGTAAGCGCGGTCAGCGCAGAAAGCCAACTCGGCCAAGGTGCCGGCAAAGCAACTGCCTTCTTCGATCAACGCAAACAGGCTGCGCGAAGACACGTCCATGCGCGCCAAGGTGCGGCGCAGGTGGCCGATGGTTTCACGTACCAGCCAGTGGTCTTTGTGCGCCAGCAAAGTGGCGTCACAAGCCAAGACCGCCGCAGCGTCGCCCGAGGTCTTGAGCACCCAGGTACCGAGTTCGAGTTCGTTGGTGCGCATGTGCAAGATGGCGTCATCCAGTTCACGCACCATCTGCAGCGGCCACCAGTTCACGCCAGCGGCTTGAATGCCGGCGATGTCGGTGGGCTGGGCTGTAGCCGGGGCCCTGACGGTAAACACTGCTTGTCGCTTGGCGCGGTCAATCTCCACAGTAACGTGTGTGTAGGTCACTGCGTCGGCAGCGATGGTACGGTTCAGCGCGGTCAAAGTCACGCCTTGAGCCACAGCGCTAGGTGCAGGTCGGTTACTGCCTGAGGCCAATTTTGTGGCACGCTCTTTCACCACGTCTTTGAAAACGGCGGGCTTGGCCACCGCATCGACCAGGCGCCAATCGACGGCTTTTTGGCCGCGCACCCCTTCAACGCTGGTGCAGAAAATATCGGCCAGATCGTGGCGCACATGGCGCTTATCGGTCACTCGGGTGAGGCCGCCTGTGCCAGGCAACACGCCAAGCAGGGGCACTTCAGGCAAGGACACGGCGCTAGAGCGATCGTCCACCAACACGATGTCGTCGCAGGCCAGGGCCAGCTCGTAGCCGCCACCAGCGCAGGCGCCGTTCAGGGCCGCCACGAATTTCAGGCCATCATGCTTGCTCGAGTCTTCAATGCCGTTGCGGGTTTCGTTGGTGAACTTGCAAAAATTTACCTTCCAGCCGTGGGTGGAGACGCCCAACATGAAAATGTTCGCGCCGGAGCAAAAAACGCGGTCTTTCAAGCTGGTCACGACCACCGAGCGAACTTCAGGGTGCTCGAAGCGAATGCGCTGCAGGGCATCGTGCAATTCAATGTCCACACCCAAGTCATAACTGTTGAGCTTGAGTTTGTAGCCGGGTCGTATACCTGCGTCTTCGTTGATGTTGATGGCCAAGGTGGCGATCTCACCCTCGAACGACAGGGTGATGTGCTTATATTGGGCGGGATTCGTCTGGTAATCAACGGTCAAAATGGCGCTCATGGGATCTCCGAAAGGTGGGCAACGGGTTGGAATTCATTTCACACCGCATCGCAGCGTGACCTTGATGTGAATTATATTTCCCATTGTGCGATGTCGCAACATGCACTTTAATTCGTTTTATAAGTAGTTACCCTGTATTTTCTCGCGCCACTCTGCCCCCTTAAACTGCGGCCACCAACTGCTTGCGCAAGGCATCACGCAGCCGAGAAAAGGCTTGATCAGCCGTGCCTGCGCTGGTGTTGATGGCGATATCCGCTTTGGAGTAAAAAGCCGAGCGGCCTTCCAAAATACGCTTCAAATCTTCCATCGCTTCGCGGCTGGCTGCCATCGGGCGTAGGTCGCCTTGCGCGGCCACGCGGCTCATGTGGTCCGTTGCATCAGCTTGCAACCACACGGTGGTGCAGTGAGACAGCAGCAGGTTGAAATTGGCCGAGTCAGACACCAAACCGCCGGGCGTGGCGATCACCACCTCGGGGTAAATTTGAATCGCTTCTTCAAGTGCGCGGCGCTCGTAACGGCGGTAGGCATGCGCGCCATACAGATTGTGAATTTCGCTGATCTGGCAACCTGCAAACTGCTCAATCTGCCGCGACAGCTCAATGAATGGGAAGCCCAAATCGTCGGCCAAACGCTGGCCCAGTGTGGTTTTACCGGCGCCGCGCAGCCCAATCAAGGCGACTCGATTTTGCCGTGCACGGGCGTCGCTGGCTTCGCCAAACACTTCACCCAGCTGCAGGCGAGCGCGTCGCAAGTCGGCCTCGCTGCGTTTGCCCAGCAACTCACGAATCAGCAGCCATTCGGGTGAAATAGTGGTCATGTCGCCTAGCAATTCAGCAAGCGAGCATTGCAGCGCCTGCGCTACTTGCAGCAGCACCAAGACGGACACATTGCCCGTGCCATATTCCAAATTGGCCAGGTGACGCTCAGACACAGCCGCGGCCAGCGCCACGGCCTTGCGCGTCATGCCTTGGCGTGAGCGCAAATTGCGCACTCGCTCTCCTAAAGCGACCAAAAACGGGCTGCGCGCCGTTTCTATCGAAACTTCTGCGACAGCCTCAGCCTCACTCACGGTTGCTGCGCCATTCTGCGCTGCGGTATCTGCCACTGAAATTTCCATTTGTCACCCCAAATGCTGCATCGAGGGAAAACCCTCACTTCATCGAATACACAAAACATGCACTTTACTGCATACTCAACCATGCGCAAAATAATGCATTTATACAGCCAGTTGCACTACTCGACCAGCTTTTTAATGCATCTCACAAAAAGAGACCGACCATGACCCATATCCAGACGATGGCACCGCCCGAGGAATTTAACTTTGCACAGCACCTGCTGCTGGCCGCACGCACGCGCGCCGCAAAGACCGCAGTGATAGACGACGTGGGTTCGCTCAGCTACGGCGACTTGGCCCTGCAAGTGCAGCGCTTTGCCACCGGCCTGCGCGGCCTGGGTCTGAAGCGTGAAGAACGCGTGCTCTTACTCATGCACGACAGCAGCGATTGGATCGTCGCTTTTTTGGGGGCACTCTACGCCGGCGTGGTACCAGTGGCCGTCAATACCTTGCTCACTGCCGAAGACTATGCTTTCATGCTGGCCAACAGCCGAGCCCAAGCCGCTTTGGTCTCAGGCGCCTTGCTGCCGACCTTGCAAGCAGCCTTGGCTTTGGGTGGTCATGAGGTGCAGCACCTGGTGGTGTCTCATCCTACGGGTGCCCTTCCAGAGGGTTTACACAATACAGCCGACTGGGCAGCGCTTCAACCCGGCCTGCCCGCCCCCACTTTGGCTGAGGAACCGGCTTTTTGGCTCTACTCGTCTGGCTCCACCGGCCAACCCAAAGGGACCGTGCACACCCAGGGTAATTTGTATTGGACTGCAGAACTCTATGGCAAAGGCGTGCTTGCACTGCGCGAGAGCGATGTGGTTTTTTCGGCGGCCAAACTGTTCTTTGCTTACGGTCTGGGCAACGCCCTGACCTTCCCTCTGGCTGTAGGCGCCACGGTGGTGTTGATGGCTGAGCGCCCCACACCGCAAGCCACCTTCAAGCGCATGGTAGAGCATCAACCCACGGTTTTTTATGGTGCGCCCACCGGCTATGGGGGCATGCTTGCCAGCCCGGACTTGCCGGCCAAATCTCAAGTGGCCCTGCGCCTGTGCTCTTCGGCTGGCGAGGCGCTGCCGCGTGACATTGGCGAGCGCTGGACAGCCCATTTTGGCTGCGAAATCATTGACGGTATCGGTTCCACTGAAATGCTGCACGTGTTCTTGTCCAACCGCCCCGGCGACGTGCGCTACGGCACCACCGGCAAAGCCGTGCCCGGCTACGCAGTGCAGTTACGCGGTGAAGATGGCCAGGTGCTGAATGGCCACAACGAGATAGGCGACCTGTACATCCAAGGCCCGAGTAGCGCCTTGATGTACTGGAACAACCGCGACAAAACCCGTGACACCTTTCAAGGCGTATGGACCAAAAGCGGTGACAAATACAGCTGCGACCCCGACGGTTACTACACCTACGCCGGGCGCAACGACGACATGCTCAAAGTCAGCGGTATCTATGTCTCACCGTTTGAAGTCGAAGCCACCTTGGTGCAACATCCCGCCATTTTGGAGGCGGCGGTGATCGGCAAAACAGACACTGACGGCTTGGTCAAAACAAAAGCTTTTGTGGTGCTCAAAGCCGGACAAAGTTTGACTGAAGAAGAAATTAAAGCCTTTGTGAAAGCGCACTTGGCGCCCTACAAATACCCCCGCTTCATTGAGTTTGTGGCCGAGTTGCCCAAGACCGCTACGGGCAAGATTCAGCGCTTTCGACTGCGCGACCAAGAAAACGGCTGAACCGTTCAAACGAAATACGCCAGGCTCAAGCGATGAGCAACCTTCAAGTCAAGCGCAGCAAAGCAGCAGCTTCGCGCGCGGCCACGCGGCCTTCGTCAGTGGGAATGACCCAAATCTCCACACTGCTGCCCACGGCATGAATGGACAAGACGCCTTCGCCGCAAGCCTGCATATTTCGCACCGGGTCGATCTGCACACCCAGCCACTGCAGAGCCTGGCACACCTGCAAGCGCAGTTGCGCGTCATGTTCCCCAATGCCGCCGCTGAAAGCCATCACATCCAGACCTTGCAGGCACGCGGTCAGGGCGCCACTTTCGCGCACCACACGGTGGGTGAACAGGTCAATCGCCCATTGCGCCTGCACCGAGGGGTCAGCGCGAAGCTTACGCATATCGGCGGAGATGCCCGACACGCCCAGCAAGCCGGATTGCTTGTAAAGTAGATTTTGCAACTGGTCGTGGCTCCAGCCTTGCTCCAGCAGGTACAGCAGCACGCCAGCGTCCAGCGAACCACTGCGCGTGCCCATCATCAAACCGTCTAACGCCGAAAAGCCCATGGTGGTGGCACAACTTTGCCCGCCGCGGGCAGCGCACAAACTGGCGCCGTTGCCCAAGTGCGCCATCAGCACCTTGTGCTCGGCGCGTGGTGTGCGCTCTTGCAGCACACCCATGATGTATTGGTAGGACAGGCCGTGAAAGCCATAGCGACGCACGCCTTGCTTCGTCAGCGCCAAGGGTAAGGCAAATTGCCGCTCCTCTTGCGGCACAGTGTTGTGAAACGCCGTATCAAAACAGGCAATCTGCTGCAGCGTAGGAAAAGCCTGTTGAAACGCCTCTATCCCAGCCAGGTTGTGCGGCTGATGAAGCGGTGCCAAAGAGTTGAGCTTGGCCAGGTCGTGTAATACCTCGGGCGTCACGCGTACGCTACAGGTGTAACGCTCACCACCGTGCACCACCCGGTGGGCAATGGCTTGTAGGGGCGGAAGATGTGGCAGGCGCGTGAGCAGGCTGCGCAGTTCTTGTAGGGCACGATCAAAAGCGTCTTCCCCGTCCTTTGCGCCATCTTGCGCAAGCGTCTGTCGATTCAAAGCGCCATGCGCACGCCAAGAAATTTCAGGCGTGCCTTGTGGCTCCAGGCCTTGGATGCTTCCGGTCAGCACGCTGGGTTGCACTTGCCCTTCTTGCAAAGGATGCAAGGAGAACTTTAGCGTGGAAGAACCGGCATTGACAGCAAGAATGGCCATGGCTAGAAAATCAAAAAAGACTTAAAGAGAACGCAAAGAAAAAATCAAAAAAATCAAAGCGGAGCAGCACCCTGACGCCTGGCGTGGTGCGCCGCCAGCAGCGCCAACAAGGCGGAGGCCACACGGGTGTTGGCACTGTCGGCGCGGCTGGTCAAGGCTATAGGCACTCGGGCTCCAAGCACCAGGCCAGCACCGGTAGCGCCCGCCAAATACTCCAACTGCTTGGCCAAAATGTTGCCCGACTCCAGATCAGGCACGGCCAAGATGTCGGCATCGCCCGCCACTTTGGAAACGATGTGCTTGACCTGCGCCGCGTGTGGCGAAATCGCGTTGTCAAAAGCCAACGGGCCATCCAGAAGACCGCCCTGAATCTGGCCCCGGTCGGCCATCTTGCACAAGGCCGCAGCGTCCAGCGTGGACGGCATGTCCGGGTTGACGGTTTCCACAGCCGACAAGATCGCAACCTTGGGCAAGTCGATGCCCATGATATGCGCCAGATCGATGGCGTTTTGCACAATGTCAACTTTGTCCATCAAACTGGGCCGAATATTCAAGGCAGCATCGGTCACCATCAAGGGCTTGGGGTACATCGGCACATCAAAGCGAAAGACATGTGACATGCGCCGACCCGTGCGCAAGCTGGGCTGAGCCAACACCGCATGCAGCAACTCGTCGGTGTGCAGGCTGCCTTTCATGAGGATCTCCACCTGCCCTTTGGCCGCCATACCAGCGGCCAAGTCGGCGGCGGCATGGCTGTGTGGCACCGCCAAGCGCTCAACACCGGTCAGATCCAGTCCCGCATCTAAAGCGACCTTGTCGATCTTGGCTGTCGGGCCAATCAGCACCGGAATGATCAATCCATAGCGCGCAGCGTCCAGCGCGCCACTGAGGGATTCAGCATCGCAAGGATGGACCACCGCGCAGCGCACCGCCTCTAGGCCTTCGGCCCTAGCCAGCAAGGCCTTGAATCGGGCTTCGGGATCAAACAACTGGATATGCGGCACCGTAGAGCGCGGGCGACGCACCTTTTGCGTAGGCGCCAACACACGGGCCGAGCCATACAGCACGCGCTCGGCATGCTGGTTGATCACTTCACAGTCCAGGTCTACCTTCTCCTTGGCATCGTCCTTGGCGCTGACGGTGACGGTGACGGTCAAGGTATCGCCAATGCGCACGGGGCGTGAAAAGTGCAAGTCTTGCTGCAAGTAAATGGTGCCCGGACCAGGAAACTGCGTGCCCAGTAAAGCCGAAATCAAGGCGCCGCCCCACATGCCGTGAGCGATCACACCATGGAACAAAGTGTCGTTGGCATACACAGGGTCCAGGTGTGCGGGATTGGTGTCGCCAGACACGGCCGCAAACGCCTGAATGTCAGCCAGGGTCAGGGTGCGGATCAGCCTTGCGCTTTGCCCCACGCTCAGTTCAGCATAGGTCAGGTTTTCAATCAGGTCGGTATCATTCACTTGAGGCATTTCTTAGGTTGGGGGGGTCAAGCTACGGCGTGGCAACCCGCATCAACATACAGCGTCTGGCCCGTCATGCCCGAAGCCGCATCAGAGCACAAAAAGGCACACAGTTGTGCAATTTCGTCCAGGGTCACCAAACGCTGAAGGGGCGCTTTATGCAAGGCGTTTTGCATCAAATCATCAAAGGCCTCAATACCAGAGGCCGCTCGCGTCAAAATCGGGCCAGGCGAGACCGCATGCACACGGATTTGGCGCGACCCCAACTCCACGGCCATATAGCGCACGAGCGATTCGAGCGCGGCTTTGACAGGCCCCATCAGGCCGTAGTGCGGCACCGCTTCGTCGGCGCCCAGGTAGCTCATGGTCAGCATGCTGCCGCCTTGCTGCATGTGCGGCGCGCACAGCTTAGCCAGAGTGGCAAACGAGTGACAGGACACTTCCATGGCACGGGCAAAACCCACGCTGGAGCTGTCGATCACCTGGCCGTGCAGGTCTTCCAGCGGCGCCCAAGCGATCGAATGAATAACGAAATCCAGCGAGCCCATTTGTGCCACAGCTTGGGTTACAACTTGCTCCAAATTACCGACTTCTTCAACATTACAAGTGACCAAAGGAATGCCTAGGGGCTGGGTCAGGGGCTCGACAAAACGCAACGATTTTTCATTCAGACAGGTGGTGAGGATCTGCGCACCCATGGCATGCGCCAATCGCGCGCAGCCCCAAGCAATGCTTTGCTCATTAGCAAGACCCAGGATCAGCCCTCTTTTGCCAGCCAGGCTGGGTAGAACATGGCTCGTCATCGGCTCAGCCTTTCGAGAAAAGTTCATTGATGAACAGGCCATCGGCCCCCGGCTTGAAACCTTCGAGGGCCAAATGCTCTTCGGCATCGATCAAAATTTGTTTGAGCGTTTCAACGCCGACCATTTCTGCGGCGTTTTTCTCCATGCCATAGCGCAGAACCAACAGGCCGCGCAACTCAATCCAATAGCGCTTGTGCTGCGGATCGGCAAAGTACGTCGCTTGCGGCGACTTCAAAATATCGTGAATATGGTCTTCATGGTCCAGCGGTACGTCCAGGCTGATAGCCAAGCGGGCAATGCGTGCATTTAGCGCTTCAAACGAAGCCTCCATGCGGTGCAGGGGGCCCGAGGGCAAGTCTTCGATGGAGAGGGAATCAATCCGCATAACGAACTTTCACGTAATCGCCAGGCGCATCGCACAACGCGCTCTTGGCAGGAATGGGGTGGGCTTTGACAAGAGGACCAGAATGTTTGGCCAACCAGTTTTGCATCGGCACCCACCAGGAACCTTCATGCAGGGACGCCTTTTTGACCCAGGCTTCGGGCTCGATCCAGGTGTACCCCGGGCTGACATGATGCATTTGGTAACTGCGCTTGGCGTGACCCGGCTCAGACACGATGCCGGCGTTGTGACCACCTGCAGCGAGGATGAAGGTCGTGTCGGTGTCGGTGGTCAAGTGAATCTTGTAGACCGAGCGCCAGGGCGAGACATGGTCGCGCACCGTTCCTACCACCAGCATGGGGGCCTTGATGTCCATCAGCGCCAGACCTTCCCCCTGAAACTGGTAATGGCCTTTAGCCAGCGCGTCATGCAGGAACAAACTGTTTAGATATTCGTTGTGCATGCGCTCAGGCAGACGGGTCAGATCGGCGTTCCAGCTCATCATGTCCATGCCGACTTCCTCTTCACCCAGTAAATAACGGTGGGTGCTGCGCGACCAAATCAAATCGCGGGCATTGAGGAACTGAAAAGCACCCGCCATTTGCTTTCCTGACAGATAGCCCTTATGCGCCATGTCTTCGCGCAAGGTTTGCAATTGGTCGTCGTCGATGAAGAGGCCCAATTCACCGGGTTCGGAGAAGTCCGTCTGTGCGGCCAACAAGCTGACGCTGCCTAACTCAGGCATATCGGCTTCAGTGCGACGACCCCGCTTGCTTGATTTACGGCCCAGTACGGCCGCGGCGATGGACAAGAAAGTTCCGCCCAGGCAATAACCCAGGGCGTGCAGTCGGGGTTGGCCGGTTTGCGACTTGACGGCGGCCATGGCGTCCATCACGCCCAGGCGCAGGTAGTCGTCCATACCCAGGTCTCGGTCTGTGGCGTCAGGGTTGCGCCAAGAAATCATGAACACAGTGTGGCCTTGGCTGACCAGGTAGCGCACCATGGAGTTGTGCGGTGACAAATCCAAAATGTAGTATTTCATGATGCAAGAAGGCACGATCAGCAACGGCTCGGCATGCACTTTCTCGGTGGTCGGCGTGTACTGGATCAACTCGATCAAGCGGTTGCGAAACACCACTTTACCGGGCGTGGTCGCCACATCCTTGCCCACCTCAAACTGCAGGGGCGGTAAGGACTCAAGAATGTGTGCGGCGCCTTGTGCATTGGCGCCGCCTGCAGCGGGGTTTAGATCGGCCAGGTAATGACTTAAGCCTTTTTGCAAACTTGCGCCATGCGTCTCAACAGCTTTGCGCATAACCTCTGGATTGCTCAGTGGCCAATTGGAGGGCGACAGTGCATCGAGCCATTGGCGCGTGAAAAATCCAACCATGTGTCGGTGATGATCGGACATGCCTTGCACCTGGGTGCTGCGCATCCAGTGGTCAGCTTGTGCTTTGTAACCTTCTTTCAAGGTACTGTAGGGCCATTGCTGCCAGGTGGCGTCGAGAAAGCGAGCGTCTTTTTCTTCGCTCACATTTTCCAACTGATGATGCCAATCGGCCAAGGATTGCTGAGCCTGGAGCATTTGCTGACCTGGCGAGGTGCCCAGGTGCATGGCCCAGTCCATGTAGGCCAATGTCATGGCGATGGGCGAAAGGCCCATATTGGTTTTCGCCATCATCGAATGCAAGGTCTGGTCCATCTGTAGCGCCGCCTCACGCATCACTGCATCGGGAGCGGACGTCGCTGCAGATTCAAGGGTTTTTGATGTCATTTAAGGTCCACTCATTTAAAAACAGGATCAACATGGCTGCGCAGTGACTCACAGGTTTGGCGCTGTCGAGGTCAGCGGCTCTTGTACAAGCTCTTGCACTGCGGTGAGAACGCGCCGGCACAATTCGGTTTGCGGCTCCAGTGATTCCAGCTGACTGGTCAGCAATTCGGGGCCCGCAGCGGCACTCAGTAACTGCAACTGCGACACCAGCAACCGCCATTGACGCACAGCCAGTTCGGGATTCGTCTTGGGGTCCAGCACCACCGCGGAGGCCCAATGCTGTTCTTCACGTTGCTTGGACTTAATGGCTTCACGCGCCTCGTGGGTCAAGCGCTTTATGTCGTCCAACGTCAAGTGCAAACGCTCGGACTCTTCGGCAATCATGGCGCGCGCCTTGGTGTCCAGTTCACCCTTCTCAAAAGCCTGAAGCAGCTTATGTTTGAAGTCTTCACGGTCAATGCGTAATTGGTCCGTGAACGCCGAGGCCAGCAGGCCGGCGGGGATGGCGAAAATGCCAATGCCCACCAATGCCAGAACCACCGTGAGGGCGCGGCCCATCGGCGTGATGGGTGAGATGTCGCCGTAGCCTACTGATGCGAGTGTGACCACCGCCCAGTAAATCGACTGGGGAATGTTTTCAAACTTGTCCGGCTGAGCATCGTGCTCAAACAAATACCCCAGGCTTGCCGTGAGCACCACCAAAAGCAACATGACGAACACCGAAGCAAAAATCACCTGCCATTCACGCCGCACCACCTGGAACAGCGTCTTGGTGGCCGAGGTGTAGCGCGTGAGCTTGAGCAGTCGCATCAACCTGAAGACCCTCAAGAAACGAAGGTCCAACGCAAACGGCAAGAAATGCTCCAACAAGAACGGCAAGATCGCAAGCAAATCGATGATGTTCGACCCCGCCTTGAAATGCGACCAGCGCGGTAAAACCGATTTCTTGTAAGCCGGGTTTTCAGGCGCCGCATACAGGCGGGCCAGGTACTCCAAAGTGAAAATGCTGAAGGCCAGCACATCGATCACGAAAAACTCGAAAGACAACACCGCGTGAACGGCTTGCACTGACTCCATCACTACAGCGATGATGGACAAGAGCACCCAGAACATGATGAAGTTGTCCACATAAACATGCAACTGGCCCGAATGCCCAGTGGGCTCCAGCAGGGCGTGCAACTTGGCGCGCAAACTGCGGCCCCGGTTTAGCATCTGAAAGTCTTTCCAAGCCGGCACCATGTAGCGCGAGAGCTTGAGGATTCGCATCAGCCGCAGCAGCCGTAGCGCGCGCAGCATTTCAACATCCACCGTAACGAAGCCGGAGAAGTAAAAGGGTGCAATTGCCAGCAAATCCACGCAGGCATAAAAGCTAAATGCGTGCCTCCAGCGTGCAAAACGCTGCCCAGCGTACTCCGCCTCCCAAGGGGCCGTGGCCAGTCGAAGGCCGTACTCCAGCGTGAACACCGCGATACAACTCAGATCGAAAATGTGAAATAGCAGCTCACGCCCCGCATAAATCGGCTCAATGTGCTCGGCAATGATGGCCGCTACGCTGATGATGATCAGCCAGCCCACACCGTTCTCCACTTCGCGGTGATAGCCTTTTTCAAACGAAGGATCAAACAGCCATTGATGGATCAGGGGCAGGAGGCCTGTCGCTTGCGGCTGCGGGGAAGTGGATGTGTGTGACAAAAGAAGGGGCTACAGAAGCATTCGGTAGCGGAAATTTTCGGGCACTGGAATTAGATAACGCTTGACCTGAGTCAATCAAAATCAGTTTTGCTGTTGATTTTGTTAATATTTTTAATTTTTAAAGTGCTGAAACGGGCGCATGAGAATTCATAAGTTCTCAAAAAAAACAATGGCGCCGCATGCAGGTCATCTCAGCAGCGCGTCATCATGCGCTGTGGATCAAAGCCTTACTGCCACGGATTGGCCCGCAACCTTTCAGCGGCAAACGGGCGCATGAACTCTTTGGCTTTCTCGGGTCGGGCAGATAGGTAGGCGTCGTAGGCGCCTTCGCTCAAGATCACCGGCATGCGTTTTTCAGAGCCAGGGTTTTGATAGCGGTGCATCAAGGCGTGGCTATTGGCATTGACCGTGAGCAAGGTGAAGCTGATGATTTCTTCGTCTGCCTCGCCAACCCAGCGACACCACACACCTGCCGCGCCCATAGGTTTGCCGTCGATGCGGGAAATGCGCGTTGGCACAGCTTTACCGGGACGGAAATCGTCTTCAAAAAACGCCATCATCGGCACGATGCAGCGTTGGCCGCTGAGCCAGGCATCGCGGAAATTGTTGGAGGTGGTGACGGTTTCATGCCGCGCGTTGACTAATTTGGTCGAGCGCAGTTTGGCGTCTGACGCCGACTTGACCCATGCTGGCACTAAGCCGAACTGGCCAACGCATAGGCGGCGCTGGGGCAACACCAACTCAGGCGATAACGCTACGAGATCCCTGCTCGCCTGACCGTCCGCATCGCCAACTGCTATGGGCAAGGGGTGTGACGAATCTTCAAATAAAGTGGGGGCCGCCGCGCCGGGGATGTGGCGAATAAAAAAGCCGGGCTTGCGCGGCCAAATGTCTTTGGCGCCAAGCTCTGTGGGGGCTTCGATGCCAAAGCCGTCAATGTAGGCAGCGCTTTGCTGCAGTGATTCGTAATGGGTGCTCATGTGGGCAGGTTAACCCATCAGGTGTCCTTGCTAATCTTGATGCTTGGAAATTTGCTGGAGAAGTCTTTGGCTTTGGCCGCTATTTTGACCGCCACCTGGCGCGCCATGGCCTTGTAGATCTGAGCCATCTCACCCTCCGGGTCCGCAACCACGGTGGGCTTGCCGCTGTCGGCCTGCACACGAATTTGCATATTCAGGGGCAAGGCACCCAGGTAATCCATGCCGTATTCGGCCGCCATTTTCTTGCCGCCGTCAGCACCAAAAATATGCTCTACGTGGCCACAGTTGGTGCACACATGCACAGCCATATTTTCCACCAAGCCCAGAATTGGCACGCCCACCTTTTCAAACATCTTGATGCCTTTTTTCGCATCCAGCAAAGCAATATCTTGTGGGGTGGTGACGATCACCGCGCCCGTCATGGGCACGCGCTGGGAAAGCGTGAGCTGAATGTCGCCGGTGCCAGGGGGCATGTCGACGATCAAATAGTCGAGTTCTTTCCAATTGGTCTGACGCAGCAATTGCTCCAGCGCCTGCGTGGCCATGGGGCCACGCCAGATCATGGCCTCATCCTGATTCACCAAAAAGCCGATCGACATCACTTGCACGCCGTAGTTTTCCATCGGCTCCATGGTTTTGCCGTCTTCGCTGTCGGGCCGGCCCTCGATGCCCATCATCATCGGCTGGCTAGGGCCGTAGATATCAGCGTCCAACAAGCCCACCTTGGCGCCTTCGGCTGCCAGCGCCAGCGCCAAATTGACCGCTGTGGTGCTCTTGCCAACGCCGCCCTTGCCCGAAGCCACGGCCACAATATTTTTCACCTGCGGCAACAAAGCCACGCCCATCTGGGCCGCGTGAGCGACGATGTTCACCGACACATTGGCCGAGACGCTCTCAACGCCGGCTACGCCTTTGGCAGCAGCAGTCAAAGCGCTGCGAAGCGCCGGGATTTGGCTTTTGGCGGGGTACCCCAGCTCCACGTCAAACGACACTTGGACACCTTCAACGCGCAGGTTTTTGATTTGTTTGGTGGAAACAAAGTCACGGCCCGTGTTCGGGTCGATGACGGTTTGCAAGGCTAAAAGCAGTAGTTCGGGGGTTGCCATGAGGATCTTTCAACAATTGGGGCGCAGTTTAACGATAAGCCAGGACAACAAACCCTAAAATCACAGATTCCCCTACAAGTTGTCATTCCATGTCTGCCCCCCACGCACCCCGCCAGCTTTTCGTCACCACCGCCCTGCCGTATGCCAACGGCAATTTCCACATTGGCCACATCATGGAGTACATCCAGGCCGACATTTGGGTGCGCTTTCAGCGCATGCAGGGCAGCCAGGTCAACTTTTGTGGGGCCGACGACACGCATGGCGCGCCGATCATGATCGCGGCCGAGAAGGCCGGCATCACGCCGCAGCAGTTCGTGGCCAATATCGCGGCTGGGCGCAAACCCTATTTGGACGGCTTTCACATCGCGTTTGATAATTGGCACAGCACCGACGCGCCCGAGAACCACGAACTGGCGCGCCAGATTTACCGTGACCTGCGTGACCGCGCCGATGGCTCGCTGATCGAAACCCGCACGATCGAGCAGTTCTTCGATGCCGAAAAGAACATGTTTTTACCCGACCGCTTTATTAAAGGCGAGTGCCCCAAGTGCCACGCCAAGGAGCAATACGGCGACAACTGCGAGGTTTGCGGAGCGGTCTACGCCCCCACCGACCTGATCAATCCATTTTCTGCCCTTTCTGGCGCCAAACCCGAGCTTAAAAGCTCGGAGCATTTTTTCTTCAAACTGTCGGACCCACGCTGTGTGAAGTTTTTGACGCAGTGGACGCAAGACGGCAAGCTGCAACCCGAAGTCGCCAACAAGGTCAAAGAGTGGTTCAGCGTGCGCACCAACCCAGACGGCAGCACCAGCGAAGGCTTGGGTGACTGGGACATTTCGCGCGACGCGCCCTACTTTGGTATTGAAATTCCGGATGCGCCCGGCAAGTATTTTTATGTGTGGCTGGACGCCCCTGTGGGCTATCTGGCCTCGCTTAAAAACCTGTTGGAGCGGCGCGGTGAGGATTACACAGCCTACATGGCTAACCCGGCTTTGGAGCAAATCCATTTCATTGGCAAAGACATCGTCACCTTTCACACGCTTTTTTGGCCGGCCATGCTGCATTTCAGTGGTCGCAAAACGCCCGATCAGGTTAACGTGCACGGCTTTTTGACAGTGAACAATGGCGAAAAAATGAGCAAGAGCCGAGGCACCGGCCTGGATCCGCTCAAATATTTGAGCTTGGGAATGAACCCTGAGTGGCTGCGCTACTACCTGGCGGCCAAGCTCTCCAGCAGAAACGAGGACATCGACTTCAATGCCGACGATTTTCTGGCCCGCGTAAACAGCGACTTGGTGGGCAAGTTCATCAACATCGCTTCGCGTTCGGCTGGCTTCATTACCAAGCGCTTTGAAGGCAAGTTGGGCTTCGTGAGCGCTGACGGCCAAGCCTTGCTGGCCGCGCTTCAAGCGGCCACGCCAGCCATCACCGAGCTGTATGAAACACGTGAATTCGGCAAAGCTCTGCGTGAAGTCATGCTGCTCGCCGACAAGGTCAACGCCTATGTGGACCAAAACAAACCCTGGGAACTGGCAAAACAAGAAGGCATGGACGCACGTTTGCACGATGTCTGCACCGCATGCATTGAGGCCTTTCGCCTGCTTACCCTGCAACTCAAGCCGGTGCTGCCTGCCTTGGCGGCGCAGGTCGAGATTTTCTTGAATGTTTCGCCTTTCACTTTTGCACAAGCGCAAACCTTGCTGAGCTCGGGCCACAGCATCAACGCCTACCAACACTTGATGCAACGCGTGGACACGAAACAACTCGACGCCCTGTTTGAAGCGCCAGAGCCTGTGATGCCCGCCTTGATCCCTGGCGGCGAACCGATTGCCGAGACCATCAGCATCGAGGACTTTGCCAAGATAGATCTGCGCATCGCCGAGATCGTAAATTGCGAGCCAGTGGAAGGCTCGGTCAAGCTGCTGCGCCTAACGCTGGATGTGGGCGAAGGTCGAACACGCAATGTCTTTTCAGGCATTGCCAGCATGTACAACCCCGAAGACCTGATCGGTAAACTCACTGTGATGGTGGCAAATTTGGCGCCGCGCAAAATGAAATTTGGCGTCTCAGAAGGCATGGTGCTGGCCGCCAGCCATGCCGACGAAAAAGCTGAGCCCGGCATCCAGGTGCTCCACCCTTGGCCCGGCGCCAAGCCTGGCATGCGCATTCACTGAGACCACGCAATGGAACAAACCCTTCACCCCAACCTGGGCGCGGCATGTTCCCTTTGATTCACGGCTGGACGGCGATCCAGCGAAGCACCTCGGCCAATGTCCGACTGGGAGTGGTGCTCAGTTTTGTGGCGGGCGCCACCAACGCCGGCGGTTTTTTGGCGGTGGGCCGCTACACTTCGCACATGACTGGCATCGTCTCCTCCATCGCCGACGATTTGGTCATGGGGCGCTTGGCTGTGGCGGTGACGGGGGCGTTTAGCTTGCTGGCGTTTGTGCTTGGCGCTATGTGCACGGCGGTGCTTGTGAACTGGGGCTTTCAGCACCGTTTGCGCAGCAGCTACAGCCTGCCTTTATTGCTGGAAAGCGTGGTGCTTTTAATGTTTGGCTTGTTTGGCGCCGCCTTGAACAGTATGGCCTCTATTTTTGTGCCCCTGACCGTGGTCTTGTTGTGCTTCATGATGGGGTTACAAAACGCGGTGATCACCAAAATTTCTAAAGCCGAAATCCGCACCACCCACATCACCGGCCTGGTGACCGACTTAGGCATCGAGCTGGGCAAGCTGCTCTACATCAACCGCAACCCCCATGCCATTCGCGTGTTGGCCGATCGCTCGCGCCTGCGCGTGCAGTTACTGCTGATTTGTGGCTTTTTTGCAGGTGGTTTGGCTGGTGCGCTGGGATTCAAATACGGCGGCTACATCACCACCTTGCCGCTGGCCGCCATGCTGTGGATGCTGTGCCTGCGGCCCCTGCTGGACGATATGCGCCACTTGGCGGCCTCATCAGTGGACACCAATCATGGATAAAAAAGCGAACTGACGCCTATGACTGCTCGGGCCTTCTTCAGACCCCGCCTGATGGACGCTATGCGCGGCTATAACCGCCAGCGCTTGATTACCGATATGGGGGCGGGGATCACTGTGAGCGTGGTGGCGCTGCCCTTGGCTATGGCTTTTGCCATTGCCTCAGGCCTGAAACCTGAGGCCGGTTTATTCACCGCCATTATTGCGGGCTTTTTGATTTCGTCTCTAGGTGGCTCACGGGTACAAATTGGCGGCCCGGCGGGTGCGTTCATCGTCATCGTCTACGGAATACTAGAGCGCTACGGCTTGGCCAATCTGATCATTGCCACCGCTATGTCAGGCGTTTTGCTGTTTGCCATGGGCCTGATACGCTTGGGCTCCCTGATTCGCTTCATCCCCGTGGCGGTCGTGATCGGTTTTACCAACGGCATTGCCGTGCTGATCGCGCTGTCGCAAATCAAAGACTTTCTGGGCCTCCCCATCACAAACATGCCAGCCCATTTTGTGGGCATGCTGCAGGCCTTGATGGACGCCGCGCCCAACGCCAGCTTGCCTACCGTTTTGGTGGCACTGGCCTCGGTGTCTTTGATCGTGGGTTGGCAGCGCATGGTCGTTTTGCTGGCCGAGCGCGGCACTGTGCCTTGGATGGGAAGCATTCCCGGCTCGGCCGTCGCGCTGGTGCTGGCCACTGTGGCCGTCCAGGCACTGGACTTGCCAGTGGCTACCATAGGCAGCAAATTTGGTGGTATTCCAGCGGCACTGCCGCATTTTCAGTGGCCCGAGTTCAGCTGGGCCAGTGCTCAATATTTGGTCATGCCCACGCTCACCTTGGCCCTGCTCGGCGCCATCGAGTCACTGCTGTGTGCCCGTATTGCCGACGGCATGATTGGTGATCGGCACGACCCGAATCAAGAACTGATGGCCCAGGGCGTGGCCAATTTCATCACCCCATTTTTTGGCGGCATGCCTGCCACCGGCACCATTGCCCGCACGGTCACCAATGTCAAAAGCGGCGCTACAAGCCCCATTGCGGGCATGGTGCATGCCGTAACATTGCTGGTTGTGGTTTTGATCGCAGCCCCATTGGCCAACGACGTCCCCTTGGCTGCACTGGCTGCGATCTTGATGTTTGTGGCTTGGAACATGGGCAACTGGAAAGCCTTTGCCCAACTTAGCCAGTTCCGCTTGCCCTACCGTGCCACTTTACTGGCCGTGTTCATCCTCACCGTCGTGGTGGATCTGACCGTGGCGGTCGAAGTGGGTATCTTTGCTGCCGGTTTGACCTTCATTTACCGCATTGCAAACCTGACCCGCTTAGAACCGGTCAGCGTGCTAGACCAACCGGCCTTGACTGAGCACGAACCTGCCATCCGCGCTTGGCGCTTGTATGGCGCCTTGTTTTTTGGAGCCGTTCAGTTGCTGGAGACCATTGAAGACGTTTTGCCTCCCGAGACCCCACTAAAAACCGTGGTGCTTGATTTGAAAAATGTGATTTACATGGACTCTTCGGGCGCCGAAGCCCTGCTCGACTTTGCCTTACTGTGTAGCAAGAAACACGTCCACCTGGTGGTCTGCGGCTTGATGCACCAGCCGCGTGACATTGCCCTACGCAGTGGTTTGCTGGCCATGCTCTCACCCAAGCTGGCGGTGGATGTCGCGCAAGGTGTGGAGCTGGCCATCAGTTTGAGCCAAGTCCCAATCCCTTTCACGTTCACGGCCACGACCCCGGCAGACCGGTAAAATCGGGGTAACTTCCTTTTTCTACAAAAACTACGCCATGTCCCTCAATATCTTTCGCCGTCCCGATTACCGCTCGGACGCAACCCAGTTCATCGACCAGCTCAAGGCCGACAAGCCCGTGCTGGAATCAGAGCAACGCCAGGGCCGTGAACTGCTGTGGGACAAACAAGTCAGCCGCACGGAGCAGCAAGACTTTCAAGCCGGGCGCGTGGCGCAAAAGCCATACGTCTACCAGACCCTGGCGTAAAGCCCGAACTGTGAACGCGCTGCGGGCATGAGCACCTCCCTCCATTTGGCTGCGCCTGAGACGACTGCGGTTGTCGACGGTACCGGCATGCCCATGATGGTCGACCATGTGGCGGTAGCACGTTTGTATGGCGAGCCTTTGTTCTCCATGCCCAGTGATCTGTACATCCCGCCGGACGCGCTGGAGGTTTTTTTAGAGGCCTTTGAAGGCCCGCTGGATTTACTGCTGTACCTGATCCGCAAACAGAATTTCAACATTCTGGACATCCCAATGGCGGCGGTAACGCGCCAGTACCTGAGCTATGTCGATGAAATTCGGCAGCACAATTTAGAGCTGGCGGCCGAATACCTGCTGATGGCCGCGATGCTGATTGAGATCAAATCGCGCATGCTGCTGCCGCCGAAAAAAGTGGCAGAGGGCCAAGAGCCCGAAGACCCGCGTGCCGAGCTGGTGCGCCGACTGCTCGAATATGAGCAAATGAAGTTGGCCTCCATGCGCTTAAACGAGATGCCCCACTTCGGCCGCGATTTCATTAAGGCGCAGGTCTACATTGAGCAAAGCCTGCAGCCGCGTTTTCCGGACGTTCACCTTGTGGAACTGCAAGACGCTTGGCGCGACATTCTCAAGCGTGCCACCTTGGTGCAGCACCACAAAATCAGCCGCGAAGAACTCAGCGTGCGCGAACACATGAGCATCGTGCTCAAACACCTTCAAGGACGTAAATTCGTTGAATTCGAGCATTTGTTTGACCCGACCCATGGCACGCCGGTGCTGGTGGTAACCTTCATTGCGCTGCTCGAGCTGGCTAAAGAACTGCTGATTGAAATCACCCAGGCAGAAGCCTTTGCGCCTATTTATGTGCGCCTTGCGTATACACCGGCCTGAACACCGGTCAGAGCGCCATTCTGCGCCTCTTCCAACTTGCCCGCTGTGGCACCCCACAGTTCTCGCTTCATGACCACAACCGACTCTGCGGCATCGATACCCCATCTCGCCACACCCTACGGCACCTTGCCTTCAGCATCGCCACTGCCGACACGCCGTCCGGTGAGTCTGCCGCGTTTGCAAGAAATGCGTGCGCGCGGTGAAAAAATCACCATGCTCACCGCCTATGACGCCACTTTTGCCGCCGTGGCCGACGCCGCTGGCGTGGAATGCCTTTTGGTCGGAGACTCCCTGGGCATGGTCTGCCAAGGCCTGCCCAGCACTGTGGCCGTCACGCTAGACACCATGCGTTATCACACGGAAAGCGTGGTCCGTGGCCTGCACAGGGTGCAAGGCACGGCTTGGGTAATTGGCGACCTGCCTTTTGGCAGCTACCAAGAATCACGTGAGCAATCCCTGCGCAGCGCCACTGTACTGATGCAGGCGGGCGCCCACATGGTCAAACTCGAAGGCGGCGGCTGGACCACCGAGACGGTGCATTTTCTGGTCGAACGTGGCATTCCAGTCTGCGCACATTTGGGCCTGACGCCACAAACCGTCCATGCCCTGGGCGGCTACAGAGTTCAAGGTCGTGACGAGACTTCGGCCAAGGCCTTGATCCGTGACGCCTTGGCCCTGCAAGACGCCGGCGCCAGCATGCTGGTGCTGGAGATGGTGCCAGCCGACCTGTCCGCGCACCTGACCGCCGAATTAAAGCGCTGTCACACTATCGGAATTGGTGCCGGCAACGGCACCGCCGGCCAGGTGCTGGTGATGCACGACATGCTGGGCATCAACCTGGGCAAGAACCCCAAGTTCGTGCGCAACTTCATGAATGAAGCCAGCACCGTGCAAGAAGCCATGAGGGCTTATGTGCAGGCCGTCAAAGACGGCAGCTTCCCCGATAACGCCGTTCACGCTTGGTGAGCACGGCTTCACCTCACTTCATGCAAAATTTTCCAATGCGCATCGTCCACACCCTTTCCGAGCTCCGCCAGCAACTGGCTAGCGCCCAGCATCCGGCATTTGTGCCCACCATGGGCAATCTGCACGCCGGCCACATTGCGCTCATCACGCAAGCCAAGCCGCTGGGCGACTGCACCGTGGCCAGCATTTTTGTGAACCGCCTGCAGTTCTTGCCGCACGAAGACTTTGATAGCTACCCCCGTACCTGGGAAAATGACTGTGCGCAGCTGCAAGATGCCGGTTGCGATGTGCTGTTTGCGCCGCGAGAACAGGACCTGTACCCCGAACCCCAAACCTTCAAAGTACACGCCGATCCGGCGTTGGCCGACCTCTTAGAAGGCCACTTTCGCCCTGGTTTTTTCACAGGCGTATCGACCGTAGTGATGAAGCTCTTCATGGCGGTGTTTGCCGGCAAGGCCCAGGGCACGGCAGTGTTCGGGCAAAAAGACTACCAACAGTTGATGGTGATTAGACAGATGGTGCGTCAGTTTGCTTTGCCTATCGAAATTGCCAGCGGCGCCACCTGCCGCGCCGCTGATGGCTTGGCCTTGAGTTCACGCAACGGTTATTTGTCCAAGGCTGAGCGTGCCGAGGCTGTGCATCTGTCATTGGCACTGCACGCCCTAGGCCGTGAAGCCCTGACCAGTGCAAATGGCCTGGCGCGGCACCTGCCGCAATTGGAAGCACAAGCAATGCAAGCCCTTTCCGCCCGTGGCTGGAAGCCAGACTATTTGACAGTGCGCCGACGCTCTGACTTGCAAGCGCCGCAAGCAGGCGATGCCTTGGTGGTGCTGGGCGCAGCGCGCTTGGGCGACACACGGCTGCTCGACAACGTGGAGCTTTGATAAAAAAGTCGCTGCACTTCTTGCAAAAAAGGCGTTCAGCAGCCTTGGAATCATTGGTTGCGGCGCAGTTCGATGTGGAAATTTTCGGACAAATTAATCCGCAGGAGTTTGAAGATGTTCTTATCGAGGATGTGCTCAGCCCAAAGACATAGCAATTTGCCCAAGCCAGCCTTTACATCTGCATCAAACGGCCTCACCTCGGGGCCCGCGCCCCATCAAAGCCTGCACCGCGTGGGCAGGCGTCAGTTGCCCGTCCAATAAAGCCACCACATTTTCTGTGATCGGCATGTCTATGCCAAGGCTGCGAGCGCGTTGCAGCACAGTGCGGGCGCTGTACACGCCTTCGGCCACATGGCCAAGGGAGGCCACAGCTTGGGCTAAGGTTTGGCCTTGCGCCAGCAACAAACCCACTTGCCTATTGCGACTCAGGTCACCCGTGGCCGTGAGCACCAAATCACCCAAACCTGAAAGACCCATAAAGGTGTCAGCTCTGGCGTCCAGCGCCAATCCCAGGCGCGACATTTCGGCCAATCCGCGCGTGATCAGTGCAGCTCGGGCGTTAAGTCCCAGGTGCAGGCCGTCGCAAAGGCCGGTGGCGATCGCCAACACGTTTTTTACGGCGCCGCCCACCTCGACACCCACGAGATCGTCATTGGCGTAGATGCGCAGCGAAGGGCTGTGGAAAGCTGCCACCAAGGCGTCCCGCACAAGTGCTTGATGACTTGCGGCCACCAAAGCGGTGGGCTGGCCTCGGGCGACTTCTTGCGCAAAACTGGGGCCGCTGAGTACGCCCGACATCAGCTGGGGCGCCACCTGGGCACAGACTTCGTGGGCCATCAACCCGGTGGCTTGGGTGGGGGAGCCTGCGGCCACGGCTTCAAAGCCTTTGCACAACCAAGCCACAGGCGCTGCGCATCCAGTCAATGCCGAGAGGGTTTCACGCAAGCCTGCCATGGGGGTGGAGACAATCACCAGATCGCTCGGTGTGGCCCGCTGAGCCACGAGATGCGGGTTGGACTGCGCCACTTGCAGGCTGGGGGGAAACGAAAAACCCGGCAGGTACCGGGTGTTTTCGCGCGCTTGGCGCATAGCCTGGGCCTGCTGAGCTTCACGCGCGCACAGCAGCACGTCATGGCCCTGCTGGGCTGCGCTGATGGCCA
>CANGEG010000031.1 GCA_947452725.1 Comamonadaceae bacterium
AACGTTCAAAGACTTGCCGGGCGGCCAGGTTTTGGGCCCTACCTACGACTACACCCAGCGCCTGTTGGACTTTACGTTGATGGCCAGCGCGCAAGAGGATGCCGGGTTGCCAGCCCTTGCATCGGCTGCCGACACGGTGATGCCGGACAAAGTACCCCGCGTTGTGGATCTGCTCAACCAAGAGGGTTTAATTGAAACTTTCGAGCGACCTGACCATGACCCTGCGCCCCGCGACCTCACGCGTGAGCCGCTGCGCTTTCCGGCTGACCGTGCCACGCGTTTGCAAAACATCGCCCGAGGCGACGAAGGTTTTTTGCTGGCCATGGCCTATTCCACCCAGCGCGGCTACTCGCACTCCCACCCGTTTGTAGGTGAGGTGCGCTTGGGTCGGGTGGCGGTAGAGATCGAGCCTGAAGAGCTGGGTTTCACGATCTCGATCGGCGAGATGGAAATCACCGAATGTGAAATGGTGAACCAATTCGCAGGCAGCAAAACTGAGCCCCCTCAATTCACTCGGGGCTATGGTTTGGCCTTTGGTCACAGCGAGCGAAAAGCCATGGCCATGAGTTTGGTCGACCGCGCCCTGCGTGCCGAAGAATTGGGCGAAGCCATTGAGTCACCTGCGCAAATGCAAGAGTTTGTGCTCTCGCACAGCGACAGCTTGGAAGCCTCCGGTTTTGTGCAGCACTTGAAGCTGCCGCACTACGTGGACTTTCAGTCGGAGCTGGAGTTGGTGCGCAAGATGCGTGAACAGATCAGCCGCACCGCTGACCCGGTTGACACAACCACCGCCTCTGCCCCTCAGGAGCTCGCATGACCACGCCCGAAGTCAACTTTGCGTATCTGGACGAACGCACCAAGCGCATGATTCGCCGCTCCATCCTCAAGGCCGTGGCCATCCCCGGTTACCAAGTGCCTTTTGGCTCCAGAGAAATGCCACTGCCTTACGGCTGGGGCACTGGCGGCATCCAGGTCACTGCGGCGGTGATTGGGCCTGAAGATACTTTGAAAGTGATTGACCAAGGCTCTGACGATACGGTCAATGCCGTGAACATTCGCCGTTTCTTTGAACGCACGGCCGGCGTCAACACCACCACGCGCACCCATGAAGCCACGCTGATTCAAACCCGTCACCGCATTCCTGAAATGCCTTTGACCGAAGGGCAAATCATCGTCTACCAAGTGCCTGTGCCTGAACCCATGCAGCGCTTGGAACCGCGCGAGACCGAGACCCGAACCCTGCATGGCTTGGCCGAATACGGGCTGATGCATGTGAAGCTATATGAAGACATTTCGCGCTTTGGTCATATTGCCACCACCTACGACTACCCAGTGACGGTGAACCACCGCTACATCATGTCGCCATCGCCGATTCCGAAATTTGACAATCCCAAGATGCACATGAACCCTGCACTGCAATTGTTTGGCGCCGGCCGAGAGAAGCGCATTTACGCCGTGCCCCCCTACACTGCAGTGGAAAGTCTGGCGTTTGAAGACCACCCTTTTGAAATTCAAAAATGGAATGCCATCTGCGCGCAGTGCGGCGCCACCGACTCCTTTTTGGACGAGGTCATCATCGACGACGCCGGAGGCCGCATGCATGTCTGCTCTGACTCGGATTACTGCCAAACACGGCAAGACGAACAGGCCTCGGAGGCTGCATGACGCTGTACCTGCGCCAAGCCACAGCGCAAGACCTGCCTCAGGTTTTGCAGCTCTATGCCCAACCGGCGATGGACAACGGTCAAGTGCTTTCTCTTGCCGCAGCCGAACAGCATTTGGCGCAGTTCAGTCGCTACCCCAGCTACCGCTTGTTTGTGGCTTGTTCAGGGCTGCAGGGTGACCCGACTTGTGATAACCCGGTAATCGGCACCTTCGCTTTGCTGGTTATGCACAACCTGGCTCACCAGGGCACGCCGTCAGCGATTGTCGAAGACGTGGTGGTCAGCGCCGAGCATCAGTCCCAAGGCGTGGGCCGCGCCATGATGGCGCACGCCATAGGCTTGGCGCGAGAAGCTGGCTGCTACAAGCTAGTGCTGTCCTCCAACCAAAAGCGCGAACGTGCACATGCTTTTTATGAGTCGCTGGGTTTTCAGCGTCACGGCTTGAGTTTTTTGATTGAGATTTGACATGCCCCAATTCGACAATTCCCCGCCCTTGCTGCGCGTGCGCGGTGTGGGCCAAAGTTATGGCGACCGCGTCGCTCTGCAAGATGCCAGCTTTGATCTGTGGCCGGGCGAGGTAATGGCCGTGGTCGGTGAGTCGGGCTCGGGCAAAACCACCTTGCTCAATGCGATTGCCGCGCGCAGTCGCCCCGATGCCGGGCAGGTGGAATTTCTCAGCTGCGATGGCCAGTTGCAAGACGTGTATGCCATGAGCGAGGCGCAACAGCGCTTGCTAGCCCGCACCGACTGGGGTTTTGTGCACCAAAACGCCGCCGATGGATTGCGCATGGACGTGTCGGCCGGCGCCAATGTAGGCGAGCGATTGATGGGCTTGGGTGAGCGCCATTACGGGCGCCTGCGCAGCAGCGCCGAAGAATGGTTGCAGCGCGTGGAAATTGACGCCGCACGCATCGACGACACACCACGCACTTTCTCGGGCGGCATGCGTCAGCGTTTGCAAATTGCGCGCAATTTAGTCACCCGTCCTCGCTTGGTATTCATGGACGAGCCCACCTCTGGGTTGGATGTTTCGGTGCAAGCGCGCTTGCTCGACTTGCTGCGTCAACTCACTCGGCAGATGCAATTGGCGGTGGTCATCGTGACGCATGACCTGGCCGTGGCCCGTTTGCTAGCCCACCGCATGATGGTCATGCAGCAAGGGCGCGTGGTGGAGACCGGCTTGACCGACCAGTTGCTCGACGACCCCCAGCACCCTTACACCCAGTTGCTGGTGTCTTCTGTTTTGCAACCTTGATTCGCCGGAGAAAACCACCATGCTGCACATGAAAAAGGTGTCCAAGCGCTTCACGCTGCACCACCAACACGGCGCCCAATTGCAGGTGCTGAGTCAGGTCGATCTGTCGATTGCCGCCGGCGAATGCGTGGTGCTCGACGGCCCGTCAGGCATGGGCAAGAGTACGCTGCTCAAACTCATCTACGCCAATTACCGCGCCACAAGTGGCCAGATCGAGGTGCGCCAGGCCGATGGCCGCGTGCTCGACTTGACCCAAGCCTCCGCGCGTGAGCTGGTGCGCATGCGCCGCGACACGGTCGGTTACGTCAGCCAGTTTTTGCGCGTGATTCCACGCGTGTCCGCGCTCGACGTGGTGGCTGAATCGCTAATCGACGATGCCGCCGATCAGGCGGATGCCATAGAAACCGCGCGCGAACAAGCCCGCGCCTGGTTGAGTCGGCTGCGCATTCCCGAGCGCCTGTGGGCGTTGCCGCCAGCCACTTTCTCAGGCGGCGAGCAGCAGCGCGTCAACATCGCGCGCAACATGATCAAGCCCCGGCCGATTTTGTTGCTGGACGAACCCACGGCCTCCTTGGACGCGGCCAACACGCAGACGGTGATCGAGTTGATTCACGAGGCTGTGGCGCGCGGCACCGCCCTGGTGGGCATTTTTCACGATGCGCATGTGGGGCAGGCCGTGGCCACTCGCCGTATCGATGTGGCGCAATTCAGGAACCCCCTATGAACTCCCTTGTTTTTAAAAATGCCCAGCTGGTTTTGCCGCATGAGGTTGTGACCGGCAGCGTCACCACTCAGGACGGGCGCATCACCTCGGTCGACCAAGGCCCGGCGCTGCAGGCTGATGGCTGGGATCTGCAGGGCGACTACCTGATGCCCGGCTTTGTCGAGATGCATACCGACAATTTTGAGCGCCACCTGATGCCACGCCCCAAAGTGCAATGGGCAGAAATGCCCGCGTTGCTGGCCCACGACGCCGAAGTGGCGGCCTCCGGCATCACCACGGTGTTTGATGCACTGGGTGTGGGCGATGCTGACCCGGACAGTTTGCGCGGCAGCACCTGGGATGCGGTGCTTCAGGTGCTGGAGACTTGCCGCTCGGAAAATTTGTTGCGTGCCGATCACCACCTGCACGTGCGCTGTGAGTTGCCGGCCCCAAACACCATCGATTTGTTTGCGCCCTTTCAGGGTCACCCGCGCTTGTCGCTAATCTCTCTGATGGACCATACACCCGGACAGCGCCAGTGGGAAAACATCGACGTGGCCCGGGTTTACTACACCGGGAAAAAAGGCTGGTCGAATGAAAAATTTGAGCGCCAGGTTCTGCACTCGGCCGAATTGCAATCGCGCTATGCCGCGCCGCATCGTGCATATTTTGTGGACTACTGCCACACCCACGGTATTGCGCTGGCCAGCCACGACGACACCACGCCCGCCCATGTCAAGCAAGCCCATGCCGAAGGGGCCAGCATGTCAGAGTTCCCCACCACCTTGC
The DNA here is from genome assembly GCA_947452725.1 of Comamonadaceae bacterium. GTDB lineage: Bacteria > Pseudomonadota > Gammaproteobacteria > Burkholderiales > Burkholderiaceae_C > Limnohabitans_A. Next base: position 4,412 of record CANGEG010000031.1, read on the forward strand.
TGGCAGCTCAGACGGCGCATGCCCACGGCCTGCTCACCGTGATGGGCGGACCCAATGTGGTACGCGGCGGCTCGCACTCTGGCAATGTGTCGGCGTCCGAGTTGGCGCGCCAAGGCGTGCTGGACATTTTGTCGTCCGACTACGTGCCTGGCAGTTTGCTCAGTGCCGTTGTGCGTTTGGTGGACGAAGGCATATACACCTTGCCCCAAGCGGTGGCCACCGTGTCGTATCACCCGGCGCAAGCCACGGGGTTGAAAGATCGGGGGCGAATTGCCGTGGGCTTACGTGCCGATTTGATTCAAGTGCGATTTGTGGCCCTGCCTCAAGGCGGGCGCCATGCCGTGGTGCGTGCAGTTTGGCGCGAAGGTCAGCGCGTGCTCTGAGCTGTTTAGTGGAAGTGATGACATTCAAACTTCCCCAAATTGTCAAAAGCCTGTCACAAAGGCTCTGCACACTGATCTTGTATAGACATCTTGAGGCAAATCCGCTATGGCACTGAAGATTGAAAAATTAGACAAGCATTTTGCAAACGGCAAACACGCTTTGCATGACATCAACCTGAGCATTGGTGAAGGCGAAATGGTGGCCTTGATTGGAGCTTCGGGTTCTGGCAAGTCCACGTTGCTTCGCATGGTGGCAGGATTGCTGCCAGCCGATGCTGCGCCGGGTTCTTTGATCGAAGTGAACGGCCATTGCGTGCAACGCGATGGCCGCATTGGCAGCGACATTCGCAGACTTCGCTCGGAAGTGGGCTTTGTCTTTCAGCAATTTAATTTGGTTGATCGGCTGCCCGTGTTGGTCAACGTCATGGTGGGGCGTTTGCACTGCATGCCCCTGTGGCGTGGCGTGATGCGTTGGTTCAATGCACATGAACGGACTTTGGCTTTGGAGGCTTTGCAGCGTGTGGGCATCTTGGAGTGTCATGGCCAACGTGCCTCCACCTTATCTGGCGGCCAGCAGCAGCGTGCGGCCATTGCCCGCACCTTGGTGCAGGGCGCGAAATTGGTGCTGGCCGACGAGCCCATCGCATCCCTTGATCCTGAATCATCGCGCAATGTGATGGAAATTTTGACGCGCATCCAGCGCGAAGACGGTCGTACCGTGGTGGTTTCTTTGCACCAGGTCGACATGGCTATTCGCTATTGCCCCCGTGTGATCGCCCTCAATCAAGGACGGGTGGTTTACGACGGTCTGTCTGCCAATTTGACCCCCCAATTATTGCGCGAGTTATACGGCATGCAAGCTGATGAATTTTTGAGTGGCAGCGACCTGCTCACAAAAACACCTGCTCAACAGTTCGCGCCAGTCTTAGCATGGGCTGCACCCGCGGCCCAGTTGGCTTGATTTTTCTCAATTTTTTCAAACCCACTGGAGTTCCAAATATGTTCAAGAAATCGCTGACCGCACTGGCCTTAGGCCTGAGCTTGACTTGCGCCATGGCACAAGACATTAGCTTTGGCTTTATTTCGACAGAATCTAGCCAAAACATCAAATCCGATTGGCAGCCGCTGATTGACGACATGGAAAAGCAAACAGGTCTAAAGATCAAGCCCTTTTTTGCCACAGATTACGCTGGCATCATTGAAGGCATGCGCTTTAACAAAGTGCAATTGGCTTGGATGGGTAACAAATCAGCTATGGAAGCTGTGGACCGTTCCAATGGTGAAATATTTGCGCAAATGGTCAATGCTGATGGTAGTCAAGGCTATTACTCGCACCTGATCGTGCACAAAGACAGCCCCATCAACAACCTAAGCGACATGTTCGGCAACGCCAAGAATTTGAGCTTTGGCAATGGTGACCCCAACTCCACTTCGGGCTATTTGGTTCCCGGCTTTTACGTGTTTGCGCAAAACAAATTGGACTCCAAGAGCATGTTCAAAGTGGTTCGCAGCGCCAACCACGAAACCAACGCCTTTGCAGTTGCCAACAAGCAAGTAGATGTGGCCACTAATAACAGCGAAAACTTAGAGAAGTTCAAAGCCCACCAACCCGAGAAGATGAAGGAAATCAAGATCATCTGGACGTCACCGTTGATCGCCTCGGACCCTTTGGTCATCAGCAAAGGCTTGCCTGATGCGACCAAGACCAAGATCAAAAATTTCTTTTACAACTATGCCAAAACCGATACGCGTGAAAAAGATATTGTGATGAAGATCAATAAATTGCTGGGCTTCAAAGCTTCGAGCAACGAACAACTTAAACCGATTCGCCAGTTGGATTTGTTCACCAAGCGCAACAAAATCGAATCTGACACCACGCTTTCCGATACTGATAAAAAAATTAAATTAGCCGACATTGATCAGCAATTGACTGCATTGAAATAACTCCTGTGACGGTACTTCCCATGTCTACCCCGGTCAATTTGAAAATGCAGGCACTGGCCGACTCAGCTGCATCCTCGCGCAGCCTGAGTTGGTATCTGAGCTGGGGCACTTTGCTGGCCTTGCTGGCTTGGTCTTGGCAGGGGGCAGATATGCGACCCATGGAGTTGCTGCGCGACTCCGGTAATATGAAGACCTATGCGGCGGAATTTTTCCCGCCCAATTTTGGACACTGGCACCTTTACTTGGACGAGATGCTGGTGACCTTGCAGATTGCTTTGTGGGGCACGGCCTTGGCAGTGGTTACCGCCATCCCGATGGGTCTTTTGGCTTCATCCAACATCGTGCCATGGTGGGTGTATCAACCGGTGCGCCGCGTGATGGACGCTTGCCGCGCCATCAACGAAATGGTTTTTGCCATGCTGTTTGTGGTGGCCGTTGGTTTGGGGCCTTTTGCCGGTGTTTTGGCTTTGTGGGTTCACACCACTGGCATTTTGGCTAAGTTGTTTTCTGAGGCCGTTGAAGCGATCGACCCACAGCCGATCGAAGGCATCCGCTCCACCGGTGCCTCGGCCTTGCATGAAATTGTCTACGGCGTGATTCCACAGGTCACCCCTCTTTGGATTTCGTTTGCCTTGTACCGCTTCGAGTCCAACGTGCGCTCTGCCACTGTGGTCGGCATGGTCGGGGCGGGTGGTATTGGGGTGGTGCTGTGGGAAATCATCCGAGGTTTTCAGTACGCCGAGACGGGCGCGGTGATGCTGATCATCATTGCCACCGTCAGTTTGATTGATTTAGTTTCAGCCCGTATTCGCCAATATTTTGTTTGAGGTGCCCCATGTCCCTGACCCTGTCGCAAGTCACTGATCTTTTGCAAAATCACGGTCAAAACCAATACGGCATGGAGGCGGTCAGTCAGCTCGAACATGCTTTGCAATGTGCCGATCTCGCCGAAAAGGCTGGCGAAACACCAGAGACCATCGTTGCCGCTTTGCTTCACGACCTAGGCCATATGCTGGTAGCGCAGGGTCAAGGGCAGCAGGAGATCGACACCAGCAAGGACGATCTGCACCAGTACATGGCCTTACCCTTTTTGCGCAACTTGTTTACCGATGCGGTCTTGGAGCCCATTCGCATGCATGTGGACGCCAAGCGCTATCTGTGTTTGATCGATCCTGGCTATTGGGGTAATTTATCGATAGCCTCTAAACACAGTTTGGAACAGCAGGGCGGTTTGTTCACCGAGGAGCAGGCCGATGCTTTCATGCATCAACCTTATGCGGCCGAAGCGGTGCGACTGCGTCGCTACGATGATTTGGCTAAAACACCGCTCAAAGTTGTCCCTTCTGTGAGTCATTTTGAGTTTTATTTAAAGCAGGTAAGCGTTTGAATTTCAATAACTAGAACTGTCACAAAAATTTAATAAAAATGCCGTCTTAGTGACTTTTTTTTTTTTTACAGTTCTGTCAGTTGAAAAAAGTGCAGCGCACTCTTTTTATCTGTTTAACCTTTGCTGTAAATTAAAATGCTCAAAACTTTTTCCCCTAAGCCGCAACGCCTGGCTCAATTGGTTTCTTTGGCTTTTGTCACCTCGGTCAGCGGCGCTGCATTTGCCGATGCGGTAGATCTCGGTACCGTAGGCGCCAGTGGCGCAGCAGGTTCGACTGTTTCTGTTAAGGCCGAGCGCGGCACAGCAGCGTCAGTGGCCCCAACGCAGGCCAGCTTGAGTGCAACACAGCCTCAGTCGATCGTCTCACGCGCTTTCATTGAAGACTCCACACCACCTACAGGCAACTTCAACACCATCTTGGCCATTGCCCCCAGCGTGGCCTCTATGCCCTCGACCAACGGCCCTGGCATGGCAGACCAAAAAATGTCATTGCGCGGTTTTCAAGACGGCGAGTACAACGTCACCTTTGACGGTATTCCATTTGGCGACAGCAATGGCCCCACTCACCATTCCACCTCTTACTTTCCAGCTTCGGTGATTGGCGGCATGGTGATTGACCGCGGCCCAGGCAATGCCAGCAACGTGGGTTATTCGACCTATGGTGGCAGCGTTAATTTGTTCTCCAAGGCACCCTCGCAAACCAAGCAAACCAGCGTTTACGGTTCGCTGGGTAATTGGGGCACTCGACTAGAAGGTATTTCCTATGAGAGCGGCCGTTTGGAAGGCAGCGACGCGACCTTGCAGGTGAACGCTCAAAATATGGCCGCAACAGGCTATCTTTCCAATTCACCGATGGACAACAACAACCTGACGGTTAAGTACCAACGTCCTTTGGGTGACTCGACCTTGATGACCATTTTTGGCAGTGCCAACAAGGTCAAGTCCAACGTCACTGACAACGCTTCAGGTCCGACCATGGCGCAAGTCGCTGTACTCGGTAAAAACTATGTGATGAACAGTAACCCTGCCAGCCAAGGTTTTTACGGCTACAACACAGCCACCAAAACAACGGATATGGATTACGTTCGTTTGCAGACCACCTGGGCCAATGGCTGGCAAACCGACAATCAAGCCTATACCTACGCGTACGCCAACTTTACCGAAGCAGGCCAAGATCCTTCCAAATTCAACGGTACAGCTGATTCGTCTATGTCTGTTAAGAACTTGCTGGGCGCTACCGTCACTTATCCTGCAGGCACCGTTCCTGGTTACCATAAGTTGAACTCCTACCGCGTCTGGGGTGACATTCTCAAGGCCACCAAAAACCTTGACAACGGCTTGCTGCGAGTGGGTGCTTGGTATGAGGGGTCTAAAACAGATCGCCACAACATGGAAGACAACTCGGTCACGGGCGCACTTTTACCCGGGGCCTCTGCAGCCTATCCTGCTGGCGTTGTGACCACTGGGAACTTCACGATGCAAAATTCAAGCTGGAGTCAAATTCAGCCCTTCGTAGAGTTTGAGTGGGCTGCTGCACCGGGCCTGACGATCACGCCGGGCTACAAGGCGATGAATTACAACTTCCACCTGGACTCTGCGTTTAACCAGAAAGCGTTGACGGCTCAGTCGTACAACAACAATTACAAAGCTTCCTTGCCTTTCTTGACGGTTCATAAAAAATTGGACGAGCAGAATTCTCTCTACGCTCAATATGCCAAGGGCATGCAAGTGCCTTTCATTGGTGTGGGCACAACCACTGGAACACGGCCTGACCCGCAGACCACAACCAACTATCAAGTGGGTGCAGTGCACAAGTCTGATCGTCTGACAATAGATGGTGATTTGTACTACATCACCATGAACAATATGCAGCTCAATACGGGTACGAATGCAAATCCGCAGTTCACCAACGTCGGTGGTGCCCTGTACAAGGGTGTCGAAGGGCAGGCCGCTTATGTGCTGGGTGACGGTTGGTCTGCGTTTGCCAACTTCGGTTACAACTTGGCCGACTACAGCGCTTCCAACGCGGCGGCAGGTCAGCCTACCGGCCAGGTGCCTAACGCACCAAAGGTCACAACGGCATACGGTGCGATTTACAACCTGGGTGATTGGACCGCCTCTTTGCTGTACAAGCACATTGGCGAGCAGTACAACGCCAAGTTGCTGGGTCAGTTGAATGCCATTAACAATGCCGACTTGAACGTGGGTTACACCTTCCGAAATATGGACAACATCAAGGCTTTGAAGGTTCAGCTCAGCGTCTTCAACGTGACCAATTCGCAGCAAATCGTTGCTGTTACTGGACCGCTGGCTTCGGCTTCTACGCAGTATCAGTGGCAAGCGCCGCGCAGCATGATGATTTCGGCTAAAGCTGACTTCTAAATATGACACCTAGCAAGTTGTTTGAGCTGGCGAACGCCTCTGGTGGAACGCTGTATCTGATGGCTTTGCTCATGTTGGTGGCCTTGACGGTCATCATTGAGCGAAGCCGCTACCTGTCCAAAATGCAACAAGACGGTGACCGACTCATCGACTTGCTGCACGACGGCTCGGCCATGGACCATGAGGTCTTATTAAAGGCCTTGCAGCAATATGAGAACTTGCCCCACGCCAGCGTGGTGCACGCCTCGTTGATTGAACCTGACACATCAGAGCGTGATGTGTGCGCAGGTCATTTGGAAGAAGCCATCATGCGTGAAGTGCCCACCCTGGACCGCTCTTTGTGGGTGCTGGACACGGTGATCACATTGGCCCCGTTGTTGGGTCTGTTTGGCACGATCATTGGCATGTTCGGTGCTTTCTCTGTGCTTGGCGATGTCCAAAATGGTGCGAGCCAAGTCACAGGTGGCATTGCCGAGGCGTTAATCGCTACAGCCTCTGGCTTGTTAATTGCCATGATTGGCTTGATCTTTTTTAATTGGCTCAACACCAAGGTGCGCATGATCGTGAATCAGATGGAAATCATCAAAGTTATGATCTTGAATCGTCGCTTTGGTCGCCATCAGCCCGCAGGTACCCGCGCCACATTGAAAGCAGTTTGAGATGCGGTACTTTGAAACGCGCAAGGCGCGGATCGAGATCATTCCGATGATCGACATCATGCTATTCCTGCTGGTATTTTTTGCAATGATGACTTTGCGAATGATTCCTACATCTGGCCAGGTCAGTAAGTTGCCGACCAGCAGCACTGCAAGTGCGATTCCACCGCCAAAGTTGATGGTGGAAATTCGCTCAAATGGTCAGTTGTTGGTTGAAGGCCATGACGCCGAGCCTGCCGAAATTACAGCCTTGGTGAAATCTCGTGATCCAGCCAATTTGGCAGTGACCATTGCCGGTAGTGACGACGCGTCAATGCAACACTTGATGAAAGCTGTGGATGCGGTTCGATTGGGCGGCGCCACTCAAATTGGTTTGGCTGCGAAACAGGTGCCACGTTGACTGCCACTTTGAATAGCATGGGTGTGTGGGTACCAACATCCAAAAGCAAGCCACCCCAAGGCATTTTGTCTTCGCTGGGTTCTGCGCTGCTGATTGAATTGGGTGTCGTGGGAGCTGTTATGGTGTGGGTGGTCATGCACCCACCTCAACAGCTGGAGCAAGTCATCCCGTTGGTGATGTCCATGATCCAAGAGCCCAAGGTAGATAAGCCCTTACCGCCCAAGCCCCCAGAGATCAAACAACCACCTGTCCCGGCCAAAGTGGCGCTTGCGCCTCTTAAGCCTCAAGCCCCGGTGACGCCTGAGGTGCGACCTTTGCAAGAGGTGGCGCCTCCCGTAGTGGCGCAGCCTACCGCGTTTTCGTCACCTGTGGTCGCATCCGCCCCATCCAGCCCGCCGCCTGCAGTGGCAAGCCCGCCAGCCCCTTCGGTGGATGTGGCTTTGGCCTATAACCTGAAACTGGCTGCTGCGGTCCAAGCTGCTTTTGTGGTGCCCGGTCCGGCCTCGGCGCTGAGTTTTAAGGGCAGGGCCCGAGTCGAATTTCATCTGCGTGATGGTGTGACCAGCAACGCCAAAGTAATTCAGCCCAGCGGCTTGGGCGCTGTGGACCGTGCCGCGCTCAAAGCGGTAGAGGCTGCTGCGTATCCACCACCCCCACCGGCATTGGCAGGAAAAGACGGCGTGTACCAAATCTGGGTCGCCTGCTTTTAAATATGGGCCGTTAAGCCTCAAAGGTTATTATGAAAAATACAGTGTCACGTGGCTTGGCTGTGTTGGGGATGCTGTGGATGTTTGCCAGCGCGTTTCAGGCCTCGGCCTCAGAGCTTGAATCTGTCTACACTGTGCAGGCACCGCAGGGGCATTGGGTTGTGCGTGCATTAACGAGCGCAGCAAATTGCCCCCGCATCACTTGGGATCAACAAAAACCGATGGTCATGCAACTGCGAGCAGCGCAAGCCAACTTGCCTGTTCGAAGTGACGCGGCGCAAGCCGACAGCAAGACCTCGGTCTTTGATGTTACGAGCTGCGAAGCCACTTGGCCTGCGCAAGCCCAGTCGGCGCAAATTGAGGGGAGGGCGGTGCCCGCTCCGCCTAAGCAGATTCAGCGCATCTTGATTGTCGCCGATACCGGTTGTCGCATGAAAGCGTCTGAAAACTCGTTTCAAGAGTGCAACGACGCTGACAAATGGCCATTCGCTCAAATCGCACAAAGTGCAGCCAAGCTCAAGCCCGATTTGGTGGTCCACATTGGTGATGTTCATTACCGCGAAAGCCCTTGCCCTCAAGGCAATTTGGGCTGTGCAAATGCAAGTTGGGGTTATGGCTGGGACGCTTGGCGCGATGACTTCTTCAAACCCGCTGCGCCTTTACTGGCCAGTGCACCTTGGCTGTTTGTACGCGGTAACCACGAGGCGTGTTTCCGAGCCGGACAAGGTTGGTTCCGTTTCCTAGATGCTTTGCCATTGACTTCAGAGCGCAATTGCAACGATCCTGTCAACGACCTGAAAGGCGATTTTTCTGAACCCTTTACAGCCGCCATTTCTGAGCGCGCGCAGTTCATCGTTTTTGATTCATCCAAATCGAGCGGCAAGGCTTACAACGTCAACGATCCGGCCTTTTCCAAGTACCAGGCGCAACTGCAAGCGGCAGCCAAACTGGCCGCAAACAAGCCAGAGAGTTTCTTCATCAATCATCACCCCTTGTTGGCGGCAGCGCCTAGCAAAGATCCGAATAAATTCAAAACCGGAGGTAGCGCTGGTTTGCAATCGGTGTTCCAGACGGTCGAGCCAAACCGGCTTTTCCCGCAAGGCGTGACTCTGGCCATGCATGGCCATGTGCACTTGTTTGAAGCCATCAGTTTTCAAACCAACCATCCGGTCTCTTTGGTGATGGGCAACTCGGGTTCTTTAAACGAGGGCCATGCTCCCAACGTCATTGCACCCACGGATCGCCTTTATAAAGATGCGGTGGTCGACAACTACGCCTCAAGGTCTGACTACGGCTTTGCCACCTTGGATCGCATCGTCGAAGCCGGGCAAGAGTCTTGGCAACTGACTGAATACACGCCGCAAGGTCAACCGGTGATTCACTGCCGAATTCTCAATGGCAAAAGCCGTTGCCATTGAGATGCCGGGCCACGACATGAATGACCATGACATGAAGGGCTTTGACCACGCCTACGACCGCAGAACTGTGTGGCTGCATTGGCTGGTGGCTTTGCTGGTGTTGGGCTTGTGGATTGCCGGCCAGTGCATTAATTTTATGCCTCGTGGTACGCCAAAAATCATGTTTCGCAGCGCACACATTGCCGTGGGCGTGGTCTTGGCCCTTTTTTGGATTTACCGAATTTACTGGCGCGCTTTTCGAGGCGTGAGGTTGCCATCTGTCAACAGCGGTTGGATCGGACGGCTGAGTCATGGCTATCATCATCTGCTTTATGCGCTGATTGGTCTACTGGTGCTGTCGGGCTTGGCAGCGGTGTGGATCCGTGGCGACAATTTGTTTGAATTGGTCATTGTCTCAGCCTTTGATCCTGGCAATAAAGAGTTGCGCCGTAATGCCGTCCAACTGCATGAGTGGCTGGCCAATGGACTGCTTGCAGCTGCCGGCCTGCACCTGCTGGCCGCTTGTTGGCATCACTGGAAACTCAAGGACGGACTGTTACATCGCATGTGGCCAACTCGGTTTTGAGATTGGTATGGAATAGATAAAACTGGGCTGCTAGGGTGTCACGTGTCACCAACCTTTCATGACCTTGCGTCATGCTTAACATTGCAGCAATTCGCTGTTTATCTGATGGAGTTTTTATGACGAATGAACATACCCTTGTTCCTGAAAACCATGTTGATGAAGAATTCCTGGGTGACCACTTCGAAGATGAAGAAATGGAAACTTTGGCCGACTACCACCGGATGGCGTCATTGCACTACGCCCAAGCCGCCAAACACCACAACTTGGCCGCAGATGCCGATGACCATGGCCATGATGAGTCGCGCAATTCCCATGCATTTTTGGCTTACCGTCACCAATTGGTCGCGAATCAGTATGCAGAGATTGCTGTGATTGAAAGCGATGACTTGGGTGAAGAAGTTGACGTAACCGTGGACGCGTAAATCCCTTTGTATTGACTCGATTGATTTGAATTTTTGCACGCGGGAAGGGTCCGATGGATTCTTCCCGTTTTATTTAAAGCACGAAAAGGTTGTTTTAAATTGAAACGATTGATAGCCAGTACGCTAACGCATGTATTGTTTTTGAGTTTGCTCTTGTTCTTTCCGCTTTTGCCACTGCTGGTCGCCTTGGCCTTCTGGCGCATTCGATTTTTGCTTGACTATCCAAAGACATTAATGAGCATATGGCGCCATCTTCAGGCCATGCGCGAAGGGCCTGCGCTTCATTATTTTTCAGATGTGATGGGCCGCATCAGCCAAGTGCCACAAGCCATGGGAGGCAGCTGCGTGCAGTGCGGAAATTGCTGCATGAATAAGCGCTGCATGTTTTTGCAGCCGATTGAAGACAGTCGCTTTCAGTGCGGCATCTACCATTCGCCGCTGCGCCGTTTCTCTAACTGCGGCTCATTCCCGCTCAATGCCTACGACATTGAGCGGTATGAATGTCCTAGTTATTTTGTAATTCAGGTGCTGCCTGCAGCACCTGAATCTGTGGCCAAAGTCCTTTAGGCAAAAGTCTTTCTCAGGGTGGCAGCAGTGACAATCACCGTTTTGCCAACGCTGGCTTTGTAAGTCTTGGATTTGACGGTGTCCATGAAAACGTACTCACCTTTGATGTCGGTGTTGGTCACTGTCATCAAGATGTAGCCTCGGCGATTTAAGTCAGCATAGTTTACATCGTCAATCAAGCCCAGTCCCGATCCAAAACTGCCTTGTGCGGCGGGGTTGCCGCTCCCGTCAACATAAGGTCCCAGCGAGCCCAATCCGACACTTTCAAAGCCAGGAGCCGTGACCGAGGTCGTTGCAAACTCCACGCCGATGGTGGCTGTGCCGTCCAGTGACGTGAGGTTGCTGCACCAAGCGTTGTGTGAGTCGCCTGACAAAACTACCAATTTCTTGCCTGTGGCGCGAATGGTTTGCAACAAGGTTTCGCGTTGGATCGGATAGCCATCCCAAGAGTCCATGTTGTAGGGCAGGTGTGGTTGTGTCAGCAAACCTCGTTGGGCGCTGGTCAGTGCTGAAGGCGCGGCTGCGTTCACGGCTTTGGCGGTCATGAATTCTGTCAGCGCGGTGCCGAAGGCCGTCGCGCTAACAGCTTGAGACTGCAACACCGAGGCAGGAAACCACATCTTGGCCATGATGTCTTGATTGCCAAGGATTTGCCAAGTCGCCGTGGACTTGCCAATGTTGGTGGTCAACCAAGTCAACTGCGTGTCGCTCATCATCTTGTTGGCCGCGTCGGGGTAAACGCCATTGACCGGGGTTAGCCCCGTCACGTAATCGGTGTAGGTATAGGGCTGAACTTTGGGGTCAGTCGGGTCGCCGTAGTAGCCGTATTTTTGCTTGGTTCGACCTTCAATGCGAGTGTCCAGCATGTGCAGGCTAAACAGCGTGCCGAAATCGAAATTGCGGTAAATCTTCAGCAGGTTGGTTGCATCGGGGGTGCGAATGGGCATCCACTCGTGGTACACGCGGGCAGCGGTATTTTTACGGTCAATCCAGGTGCCTTGGGTGGCAGGGTCGTGGTTTTGCGCACCGTCCATGTAGGCGTTATTGGCAAACTCATGATCATCCCAAATGGTGATCCAGGGCATCTTGGCATGCAAGGCTTGCAATGACGCGTCTGAACGGTACTTGGCGTAGCGCGTGCGGTAGTCGCTTAACGAGACGATCTCATTGACCGGGCTAGTGACGCGGTCTAACTTGACAGCATCGGTATTGCCAAATTTATTAGCATCTGCGCCGTACTCGTAAATGTAGTCACCCAAATGCAGAGCGTATTCAGCGCCCGAAGTGGCCGCGGCGTCGTAGCTGTTAAAGAAACCTTCGGAATACAGCGTGCAAGAGAACACCGCAAATTTAACCGAGGTGGCGCTCGTTGCGGGCAGGGTCCGGGTGGTGCCCACTGCGGAGCTAACGCCGGCGCTGTCAAGAAAGCGGAAGTAATAGGTGTTGCCAGCGCTTAAGCCTGTAGCATCGACTTTGGTTGTGAAGCCTGCGCTGGCCAAGGCGGTGACCGAGCCTGTGTTGACCATGCTTGTGAAATTAGCATCTTTGGCGATTTGCCACTGCAGGGATACATCGTAGTTTTGGTCTTTAACCTTGGCATGCGTCCACAATATGACCCGATCGGTCAACGGGTCGCCACTGGCCACACCGTACAGAAATTCGGCAGGATCGGTGGCGCTTGAACCGCAGGAGGCCAGGGCCACAGCGCCGGCAGAACCCGCAGTTGTGGCTAGAAAACGACGGCGAGATTTAAACAATGACATGGACAGTTCCTCAAATGGATTTTTCATAAAGGTTTATTTAGCGCGGAGAAATTCACCGACTTCCAACAGCACCATTTCGTTGTCATCGGCTTTGTTCGGCAGGCGGCTGCTGGAGAAGGGAAGGTTGTTGTCATTGCCCACCACGATGTGTGTGGCGTCGACCACATCGACGTTTTCAATGGTAAAGAACGGGAAAGTCAAAACGCCGTTGTCCAGAGGCTTACGTGCCAGTTTGTGCGGGTCGGCAATGTTCAGCAAGTCGATGTAGCCGATCTTGCGTACCTGAGCACCCACATTGCTTTCTGTCATTTCAATTTTGTACACGCGCTTGAATTTCGCCAGATCGTGGAAGCAATCTGTGCGCTGCTGCGCTGCGGGGCATGCGTTGGCGGCAGTGCCTTCGCCGTTGTCGCGTTCAATGATCAAGCCCGTGGTCTCGTTGATCATGTTGAAATCACCAATCGCATGGTGATTGGCTTCCAACATGTACTTCCAATGACGGCCGGTCCATTTTTCACTAGCAATGTCAAATTCCAAAACCCGCAGGTATTGCTTACCTTCTGAGTTTTCAAAGGACTTGGCTGATTCATTCCAAACAGGTCCTTCCAGCAGGGGGTAGAGCTTGCGGCCGTCTTTGGAAGACGCCATGCCCTCAAAACCTTTGGAGCGGCGGATTTCAAATTTAGTCAGGTCAGCCGGAAAGCCAGGTGTTGTCACCGCAGGGTGATCCGGCGAGCGCACGACTTTGCCATCAACCAGCGTGTCAAATACGGCCAGCACTTTGCCTTTCAGGTCGGCTTTGATCAGGTAAGGGCCAAACTCGTCACCGATCCACAGGTGTTGCCCGACTATTTGAAAACTCTCGGTGTCAAAGTCAGAGCCCGTTAAATAGCGCTGCGCTGTGCCTTCGTGCACGATTCTGAAAGGTACTTTCTTGTCCGGGTCATGCAAAAACGTGGTGGCCAAGCGCGTGAACTGTCCTGTTTTAAAATCAATCGTGTAATGATTCAAATACAGCATGAAGTCGGGTGAATTGGCTTTGGATCCGGCCCCGTTGTCAGTCAGCACCCAAAAAGAGCCGTCACGCATGCGCTGTATACCCGAGTGTCCCTGCAAAGGTTGACCGTCAAAAGGCAAAAACACACCTGTGGGGCGGCCTGCAGACAAGCCTTCAACGCTGGCTAATTTTTCTACGCGTTGACCGGTGGTGTATTTGCCGCTTGCCTTCAAGTCGGCAGGTGCGTCGTGGGGTGCCGCTATATAGGAAGCCTCGGGCAACAGGGCGTGGCCCGCTAAAGTTGCGGGAAAAACGCTCTGCGCTTGCGCTACGCTGGCAGCCAAGGCCAGGCTCAGCAAGCTGGCACTGATACGAATTGAACGGGACATGTGGATTCCTTCCATTGAACATGCAGAAAACCACTTTGTTGTCTGCTTTGCGTTCAGTGTTCAGTATTTCAATGACAAATTGATGGAAGAAAAGTGTCAATTTGAAATAGGTTTTAATGAAATTTTCACAATGAGTGGATAAGTTCAAGCTTTGACTTCGGGGCATGCTGCACTCAGCTTGTCTTAGCCTGCACATGTATCTTTTGAATCGCTTTTTTGCCATTGCCTGTATGGCCATGGTGTTGATCTCCTTGCCCGCTTGTTCGGTGCGTCAGCATTTGCTGCATCAGGCTGCAGATGAAATTTCACAGCAATCGGTGGAGGAAGAAGACATTGGCTTAGCCCGGGAAGCCAGCGCTTTTTATCTCAAAATATCTGAGGGTTTGTTGCGGGCCTTGCCCCAACATGTGCCGTTGGCCCAATCGGTGACCAGTGGTTTGACGCAATATGCCTACGCTTTTTTGTCGACCGAAGCCGATCGTGTCGAGTTCCAAAGCCTGAGCCAAGCGCAGGCCTTGCGCGAACGGGCAGCGCGTATGTTTGAGAGGGCCAAGAATCAAGGTTTGAGAACTTTGACGATCCATGAACCCGACTTGCTCAAGCAATTGGTTCCGTCTTTGAGCGTCAAACAAAGACCCCTAAAGCCAGAGGCCGTGGGCTTGGCGTATTGGACAGCGGCGGCTTGGGGCGGGCAGATTTCCCTGTCGACCGACTCGCCAGAAGTGGTGGTTGATTTGCCTTTGGCTGCAGCCCTGGCGCACAAAGCCTGGCAGGTTGACCCGCGATATGGCGATGGCGCTTTGGCCAGTTTGATGGGCACTTTGGAATTGGCTCGCCCTGGCGGTTCACGCCCGCGTGCTTTGCAATATTTTGATCAAGCGATGCAAGTCAGTCAAGGCCAAAATCCTGGAGTCTGGGTTGCGAAGGCCGAGGGTTGGGCGGTCGATCAGCAAGATCGACCTTCCTTTGAAGCATGGTTGGCCAAGGCCATCGAGGTGTCCGCGGGCAAGCGGGACCTGTCCAGTCAAATCATGCGCGAACGCGCCCAATGGCTGTTAAGCCAAGCCGACAACATTTTTTAAGGATCAAGTTATGTGGATGAATGCCAGCGTGAAGCGCGGGGTGGTGGTGGTGTGTGCCTTAGCTTGCAGTTTGCTGCAACCCTTGGCATGGGGCTCAGAAAAGCAATTGCGCATTGGCAGTTTAGTGCCCAAGAATTCTGTCTACCACCGCCAGTTGATGGAGTTGGGTGAAGTCTGGAAGAAAGGACAAGACGGGGTGCCCAAGTTTGGTGTGTACACCGACGGTAGTCAAGGCGGTGAGGCTGAGATGACCCGGCGCATGCGCATTGGTCAACTTCAGGGCGCTTTGTTGTCGGTGGTGGGCTTGCGTGAAATTGAACCCAGCGTGGCCGCATTGCAGGCCATGCCCTTGCTGTTCAAGACCTGGGAGGAGGTGGATTATGTTCGTGAGAAGATGCGCCCCGCCATGGAAAAGAAGTTTGCCGACAAAGGCTTTGTGGTCTTGGCTTGGGGCGACGCCGGCTGGGTTCGATTCTTTTCCAAAGAGCCTGCCGTGCGCCCTGATGACTACAAGAAGATGAAATTTTTTGCCTGGGGGGCTGAGGCCGACCAGCAAGCCATCATGAAGAGTCTGGGCTACACGCCCGTGCCTTTGGAGCCGACCGACATCTTGCCCGCGATTCAAACCGGCATGATCACGGTGGTGCCGTCCACCCCTTACTTTGCGCTGGCCACACAGATCTTCAACACCGCGCCCTATATGTTGGAGATCAACTGGGCACCGATAGTGGGTGCCTTGGTGGTGACGCAAAAGACCTGGGCTGAAATGCCGCCCGAGTTGCAAACGGCCATGCGGGCTGCCAGCGAAAAAGCCGGTGTGGTGATTCGCGCCCAGGCCCGCAAAGAGGTGGATGAAGCTGTGGACGCTATGAAAAAGCGCGGCTTGAAAGTCACACGGCCCACACTTGAACAAATGCAGGAATGGAATACGTTGGCTGAAAGCTTGTATCCCCGCATTCGCGGCACCATGGTCCCTGCAGAAACCTTTGACGAGGTGATGGTGCATTTGAAAGCCTACCGTGCTGGACGCACTAAATGAACGGGGTCTTGGTGCAGCAGCTGCGCAAAGCGATGCAAATGGACGCTGTCGTGTCGGGCCTGGCTCTGATCGGGATGGCGCTGATTCCGATGATTGAGATGGTGCTGCGGCCCTTTCATGGGCAGGGCATCGACAACGCGCCCGTTGTGGTGCAACACCTAGGATTGCTGGTAGCAATGATGGGGGCTGTTGCAGCGCAGCGGCATGGTCAACTGTCCAGCCTGGGTTTGGCCACTCACAGTCGGCCCAGTGTGCAAATGGGGTTTCGTATTTTTAGCCAAATTGGTGGCGCCGTGTTATCGGGCATGCTGTGCGCCGCCAGCTGGACTTTGGTGGCCAGCGAGATGGCCTCAGCGCCAGCCTTGGCTTATGGCTTGCCGCTGTGGTGGGTGCAAGCATTTCTGCCTTTGGGTTTTGGCATCTTGGCGCTGAAGATGGGATGGCAAGGCATGCCGACCTCGCCGACCTCGTATTGGCGCGGTCTGGCTGCAATTGCTTGGCCTTTGTTGGGTGGTTTCATCGCCTGGACGGTCGATTTGCAGGCCTTTTCGTTGGTCGCAGGGGGTCTTTTGCTCCTTGCATTACTGTTGACGGGCGCGCCTATTTTTGCCGTTTTAGGTGGATTGGGGATCTTGCTGTTGGGAAACGAAGGATTGCCTCTTGCCTCGCTGGCACTGTCGCATTATCAAATTACGGTGAATCCATCTTTGCCTGCGCTGCCGTTGTTCACCTTGGCCGGTTTGGTGTTAGCCAAGACGCAAGCCTCACAGCGATTGAGCCGCGTGTTCGTGTCCTTGCTGGGTGACGGTCCTGTGGGCACTGTCTTGGCCGTGGCCTTGCTGTGCTCATGTTTCACGGCTTTGACGGGCGGCAGTGGCGTGACCATTTTGGCCCTGGGCGGCTTGCTGCTGCCCTTGCTTAAATCAGCTGGCTACCCTGAGATCAAAGGCATGGGGTTGGTCACCAGCGCCAGTGCCCTGGGAGTTCTTTTGGCTCCCTCTGTGCCCTTGATTATGTTCGCTATTTTGGCGCGCGTGCCTATCAACAGCATGTTCTTGGCAGGCATCGTTCCTGCTGTGGTGATGATAATTATGTTGGTGATTTTGGGTGGTTTTTTGCCTTCGCAACTGGCTCGGATCCGGAACAAAACAGCCTTGATCGCCACCGCCGTAGCCTCCACCACCAAAGTGCACGTTGGGTCAGCGGCGTGGCAAGCCAAATGGGAGTTGCTCGCCCCCTTGGTGGCAATAGGCTCTTTGGTGAGTGGACTCACCACACCCACTGAAAGCGCCGCCTTGACCGCAGTGTATGCGGTGGCCACACAAGTCTTCGCGCACAAGGAAATGAGTTGGTCACAGTTTTGTGCCTGTTTGAACCAAACCACGCAACTCATTGGCGGCGTCATGCTGATCATGGGCATGGCTTTGGGTTTGACCAACTACCTGATCGATGCCGGCGTGCCTGACATGGCAACCGATTGGGTGCAAAGCATGACTCAAAACAAGTATGTTTTTTTGTTAGCCTTGAACGTATTTTTGTTCTTTGCTGGCGCACTAATGGAAATCTATGCAGCCATCGTGGTGCTGGTCCCGTTACTTTTACCTTTGGCTGTGAGCTACGGCATCGATCCCATTCACTTTGGCATTATCTTCTTGGCCAACTTGGAGATGGGATTTTTGTGTCCGCCTGCGGGTATGAACATCTACTTTGCCAGCGCCGTGTTCAAAAAACCATTGAGTGTGGTGGTGACCTCCGTGCTACCCGCTGTGATGGCAATCTTTATTGGAACCCTGGTCCTGTCCTGGATTCCTTTGCTAGTCACGGGTCTGCCAGATTTGATGCAGCGGTAAAAATATTTTTTTGACTTTCATCTCGGCGTCACATTGAAATTACATAGTAGATACAACTTTAGTGGTTAGTTATTTCAAAGGATGTTTATGAAATTTAAATTTTTAGCACGAGGTGTATTGAGCTTATTTGCCATCAGTGTCCTCAGTGCCTGCGGTACAGATGCTCCC